>JAGXLC010000352.1 GCA_018334875.1 Bacteroidales bacterium
CATTAGGCTGCTCAACCAACACATCCAGCGCCGCCATGATGTCCTCGACTCTCTGGCCCATAAGAGGACGTCCTATATCGCGGGCCAAAACTGCAACCCGGTGTTCAGTGTTGCAGTGTTTCCCATTACTCCCATGATCAGCTGTTTCTCCGAAGCCACGGGCATCAATTGATAGTACTATGCGGTTTTGATTCACCAATTGCATAACAGCGCCATCCGGCCCCGCTTCCTTTTTATTGCCGCGTCCATCTACATATAGCGTAGCCGGAAGTTCGCCCTCACAATTTAAAGGTACAAACAACAGGGCGGGGACAGGAACTTCACCTTCACGCTCGATAACCAGCTTTTTGATGCGGCAACTATCGCGATCCAGCGAACCCGCTTCTTTCACCCTAATCTCGCTGGTTTCTTGTCGACAACCGATTAACCGGCGGATTTTTGCCAGACATTCGTCAGTACTGTGATCCTCCCAAAATTCCTCCCGTGCCCCGCTCAGTTGGCGGGCACGTATGAAATTCAAATCCGCCACACTCTTCTCGTCGGAAAACTCTTTGAGCACCTGTCCGCTCTGCGTACATTGAAGCTGTCCTTCAAGCTTTTTGAGATGATCAGGATATTTCTTAACATCATCCTCCTCTGGCACTATCTTGTCTTCGTTGCACAACCAGCGGCGCATCCACCGGGTAGCCTTTTCTCTGTGTGGGGGTGTAAAACCGTGTTCAGTATCGCTTTCGAAAAACTCGAAACATTCGCTTTCGCCAAGTGTTGCGTACATCTTTTCCGCATCTGCCCCCACCTCACGGGCAGATTGAATCTCAAAAAGATCATCACGCCTGGCGGCAAGAATAGCTGTCGGTTCAGGTGCATGCATTAACACATAATCGGCCCGATCAATACCGTATTTCCCTTCGCAAGGTAAATGCTGGCAGCCATCCGATGGGCCTAACGTCTCATATAGACGATGGTGACGCATGAGGTAGCAGGAAGGAGCCGCCGGGCCAATGCGGCCGTCAAGAGCCATCAGGAAGGTTGTCTGGGTTCCACCCCCGCTCGTGCCAGTCAACCCGACCTGTTTATCCTTGTCAACTTCCGGCCGGCTGAGCAGGTAGTCTATCGAGCGAACCCCGTCCCAGGCTTCGTATCCTACCACACTTCGACCCACAAGGAGGGACCCAAGATTGAGCAAAGTATGTCCGGTTGTGCCATGACGCTTATCAAAATACTGATAACGTTCGCCCTGACAAATCGGGTCGTAGCAAAGGGCCACCATACCGTTCTTTGCCAGAAGTGCTGATATTGCCTGATAATAAGAGGCTTTCCCTGCATCAGTGTGGCCACAGGCGACCAGCACGCCCGGCCACGGTCCATTCCCTTCTGCAGGAATATACAAATTGGCCGTAACCCGGTGACTTGGGCGGCTCTCATAAATAACATTCTCCACCCGGTAACCGTCCCGCTCATGTACTCCGGTAACTTTCGCATTCAATGGAGTTTTCTTCTCGGGTAGCTGGCCGATCAGATCCCGATATACCTCTTTCAATTCATTGCGCCGCTTAATCAACTTGTCGCACGATTCCAGTGCTGCGTCAAATTCTTCATCTCTCTCAGCGTATTGCTTGGCGGAAATGCGCATCAAATAGGACCACAGAACTTTCCTGCCACATTTTCCTAAAATATCTAAGGAATCCGACTGCACCCCCGAACCTGTGTTTGATAAAATGCTAAGGCTTCCCTCACGGGCTAAACAGGCTTTATCAAAACCCAACTGATTTAACATTAAAACTCCGGCAGAACCTAATGCTGCCTTTTTTAAAAAATTTCTCCGGGATTGTTCCATGATTTCAAGTTTGTCAAATAAACTTATTTATTATTATTGACATGGTATACAAGTCAATATAGTTGACCAGATTTTAAATCTATCTTTTATCCGAGGACAATAGTGAATATTTTTATCATCAAAAGCGTTGGATCCTCTGAAACTGAATTACAAGCCTTAACAATTGATTATTGTTACAAAGAGGGCACTTTGAACTGTATCTTTTTTTATCCGGCATATCTGTTTAGTTTTCTTCATTTACAGTCGAAATAACCGATGGAAGTTGAATATCATTACAATTATTTAAGTTCACCTGTTCGCCGTTTTTTGTTTGCATTGTTACATTTTTCATAGTCCAGTCTTCGGCATAGGAAATTTTTCCGGCTTTCCGGGCCTGGACTGTAATATTTTCCCAGTGAAGATTGTGTATAGGCTTTTCGGGATATGCATTTGCATAAAATGCCTGTTTGGCATTTTTGACAGTAATGTCTTCAAAGACAAGATCCCTGAATTCCGGAATGCCACGTTCTTTAGGTTTCACTTTTTCAGTAAGTTTTTTCCAGTGCCCGGGTATTTCTTCTTCAGGTATTTCTTCCGGAATTTCGGGATAGCTATAAGATGGGAACCAGTTAAGCTCAAAATAAAAAGGATAAGGTACACCATTCATTTTAATATCGTGAAAATGGATATTTTCAATAACGCCTCCTCGCACTTTTGCTGATTTAAAACGGATGCCGTATTGGGTATCTTCAGCTTCAAGACCGTAAACTTCTATATTTTTCATACCCCCTGCTGTTTCGCTGCCAATGGTAAATAAGCCGTGTCCGGCTCTTGAAAGGTTATTTCTGTATACCACATCTTCAACAGGTTTATTTACCCTAAGTCCATCTGCACCCCTGCCTGATTTCAATGCGAAGTTATCATCATTACAATCAACATCGCAATTTTCAACCAAAATATCTACGGAAGAATCGGTGTTTATGCCGTCCGAACTTGGCCCTTCCCCGCCAATATTATTTCTTATCACTATACCATTAACATGCACTCTGCGGCTATACGTTAAAGTCACAGCCCAAAAGCCAGACCTTTCGATTCTGAAATTCTTAAGATTCACATTTTCAGATTTATATACTACAAGCGGTCTTACCCGTTTACAATCATAATCAAGCGCCCAGCGCAAATCCCTTTTTTTGTATTCGACAAACATTCCACCTGTTCGTGGAGGATCGCCCCAAAACTTATCCCACCAGTATTTGCCGTTACCATCGATAGTTCCTTTCCCGGAAATTCTGACATTTTCTGCGTTGTTTACATTGATAAGGGCAGCCGGCCATTCCATCTCAATACCTGCAATCCGGGTCCAGATATCAGGAAAAGCATCGTCGTCCTGTATGGCCTTGATGGTAACATCTTCATCAATGTGTAACTCTACATTTGATTTAATAAAAAGGGCGCCGGATAAATAAGTGCCCTCCGGAAATATTACCTTGCCCCCGCCGACTTCAGAAGCTTCATCAACAGCTTGTTGTATGGCGTCTGTATTAAGAGTTATCCCATCCCCTTTCGCACCATAGTCCTTTACATTGAACTCTTCTTGCGGTATTTTTACAAAAGAGGAATCATAAAAAATGGATTCAAGGTGACGGACCAGTTCACTTTTCTCTTCAGATGGAATACAATTTGCAAAACAGATCACTAATGATGTAAAAATTAATGTAAGCTTGATAATCCTATTTATTTGAGACATAATTATAATATTTTTTTATGAACTCTCCCCGAATTCCTGCTTTTATATCAATCACACGTCTAAATTTGGAATAAACCATCTTTCTCATTTCAGAATTGAATGATCAACCAAGCGATAAATACGAGAAACCCAACGAATCCCCAGGCAATAAAAAATCCAATTATGTCTTCTTTATGACGCTTAAAGAAATTTATCCAGCGTGATTTGCTTAAGTAAGTATTTACATCCAGTAACAACAACTCTTTTTCATGTTCTCCGGCCAAAGGTTTTCCTTCTCCTTCTTTAAGCTGATCATCCATATCTGACAGGCGCTTTTGGTTGTCAAAAAATTCTTCTGTTCTTGCTTTATTTTCCGGTTTAGTAATAAGGCTTACTATAATAAGAGCACAAAACCTGCAAGCATTGTCCATCCGAAGGGTTCTGGTTCCCAGTCGTATACCAGTTTGAATTCTCCAATATTTAAATAATTAAGCACATAATACAGGCAAAATGAAACAATAATGGCTGCTGCCGCCCCGTAACGGTTGGCTCTTCTCCATAATATTCCTCCAAATATGATAATTCCCATGAATGCGGCTATTGTTTCCGTAAAAAGAAAGGCATGAAGCACGTTATCAATGGTTAAAGCAAACAAAACACCTAAAATG
>JAGXLC010000353.1 GCA_018334875.1 Bacteroidales bacterium
CCTGAAGCAGCGATGGCAGGAATACTCAACTGCAGATTCGGCGGGCCGCATATATACCATGGTGAACTTATAACCAAACCGTTCATTGGCCATTCCGACAGAAAGATCAGAGATATAGATATTATGAAAGCAATAGCGGTCAATATCACAGCAACCGTCATTACAGCTTTATTGATATGGGTCATTCACACAAACGTTACATCATAACAGGGGGCAGTGGTTCGGGAAAAACCACCTTGTTGAACAAATTAAGTGAATACGGGTACAAGTGTTTCCCTGAAGTTTCACGGGTAGTTATCAGAGAGCAACAGCAGACGGGAGGAGACCTATTGCCCTGGAACAACCTTGAAGGCTTCGCAGAAGCATGTTTTCAACGCATGAAATCCCAACTGGAGCCGGTTCACAGGACTAACTCTTTCTATGACCGGGGCATTCCCGATATCATTGCTTACCTGTTAAATTCCAACCATCCGGTACCCGGTTATCTTTGGGAGTATGGCCGTTATTACAATCCAACGGTTTTCATCTGTCCCCCCTGGAAAGAAATATTCAGGAATGATCCCCAAAGGCCTGAAAGTTTTGAGGAGTCTGTAGAGATTTATCATTATTTAAACCAGGTTTATCTGTATCTGGGATGCCGCCTTGTGAGGGTGCCGAAAATACCGGTAAATGAAAGGGTAAGATTCATAATTTCTAAAATTGACGAGTTGGAATCCATTACCGGTTAGATCCAGATATTAAGCCATCATCAATTTCCTTTTCTTCCCGTCCATCCACAACAATAGACTGGGCCCATGAAACATACGAAACCCTGAAATATCCCAGCGCCTCCCCTCCTTCGATATTTCCAACGGCATTGGCCGGGGGACCGGAAAGATCAAAAGGATTGCCCGATTGATCGGCTATATTTTGTATCCCTTCGATAAATTGCTGATAAGATTTGGTTACTGTGCTGATCTTAATGGCTGCCGTATCCCCTGGCTGAAATACTTCCAAAAAGGTCAAATTATGTATATATTTATCGTCATCCAATTGTTCGCCATAAGAATAAATCTCCTTTTCATCAACGGTATCCTGCATTAATTCACCGTTTCTGTATAGATCCACCATATATAGATTATCAATATTACCCGGAACATTTCCGTATAAAGCAACAAACAGCAGGAGGGAATCCGTAGGAAATCCTTCCTGGTAAAATGGATTCCTGTAAATGAAAGCCTCCATGCCCTCCAGGTCAATGCCTTCTATCATTTTCTCACTGGCCTGGTAATGCGTTTTATTGTTGATGGGTTCCTGCAGGTGAATGTTCAGTGTGTAGGTATGTCCTGCCCTTCCTGCCACCTTCCTTTCACTCTCATAGATTCCTCTTTTCTCCTTCAATTCCTCAAATTCATAGGTAGTGAAACCGTCCGATATGGTAACATCGGCCCCGGAAACCCGGTCCGTTTCCTGATTGGTAAAGTAATCGGCCGACCTGGATAAAGTAATCCTATGACGCTTTTTTATATTGGTAAAGCTGCCTTCCACCACCAGCAATTCGGGTGATTCCTCCACATCCCAGTCTATTTCTTCATCGGCACATGAAATGAATCCCAAAGCAAAAATTACGGGAAAGCCGTATAAGATGTATTTTAATCCGCACATCATCTGCATTCAGAATTTAAAATTATACGTCACCGAAGGAAAAATGGTAAAATAACTTGTGCGCATGGCTTTGGTCTCATAGAAATCCGCTTTATCCTGCGTAAAATAAATGGCATCTGCATTCTTACGGGCATATGCATTGTAAACAGAAAACACCCATTCACCTTCAAAATTGCTCCCCGGATCGGAATTGCCTATAATGGTCAATCCGACATCCAACCGATGGTAGTCTGGCATCCGGTCTTTATTCCGTCCGGGATAATAAGGAAGCACCAGGTTGCCGTATTCATATCTTGCCGCCGGGGCATTAAGCGGCCTCCCGGTCTTATAAGTCCAATTGGCAGAAAGACTGATACGTCGGGTAAGATCATACATGGCCACCAGTGTCAGGTCATGGGGCCGGTCATAGGGAGAAGGGAACCAGTCTTTTTCCTGGATATCTTTAATCTTTTTCATGGAACGCGAAAAAGAATAACTGATCCATCCGCTCAGATTCCCTTCAGCTTTTTTAACCGTCGTCTCAAAGCCGTAAGCCCTGCCTTTGCCAAACCGTAGTTCCTCTTCCATATCGGGGTTGAACTGGGGTTGTGCAAATTCCTTAAAAGCCACCAGGTTTTGCATATCTTTGTAATACATCTCAAAGGAAGTCTCTATCTCATCATCCAGAAAATTCCTGAAATACCCCAGGCTGTATTGATCGCCTATCTGAGGCTTTATATTCGGATTCGCACTGATCCAAACATCCAGCGGAGAGCCGGTATTGGAATTGGAAGCGATCAAAAGGTATTGGCGGGTCCGGGAATAGCTGGCCTTTACCGAACGGTTTTCCGAAAACACATAATTCATACCGATCCTCGGCTCTATACCATGATAAGTATTGTATATCTCACCTTTATCGTATGTGCGCTCACGAACAACATTGTAATTATCATCTACAACATTCACCGTAGCTTTTCCGATATTTTGGAAAACAGAGTATCTGAAGCCGTAATCGACAGTAAAGTTTTCCGTTACCTTTTGTTCGTTGTTCAAATAAAAGGCACTCTCTATACTCCGGATGGCCGGCAATTTAAATTCAAAACTGCTCGTATCCCGGATTCCGCTGATATCCCCGACATTAAAATCATGATAGGTAGATTTAAGGCCAAACCGCATGGTATTGTTATTGTTGATGTAATATGTAAAATCCGTCTTTGCGGAAAGATCCTTAACAAAAGCGCCATATTCAAACGAGTACGTGCGTTTTTCACGGCCTATCGACAGTTTGTTATCAAGCAAATAATCGTAATTGCTTGCCATAAGCGTAAAATTGGAAAACAACCTGTTGTTAAAAACATGATTCCATCGGGCAGTGGCCGTATAATTGCCCCAGTTAAAATTAGAATTGTTGTCATTCCCTATTGAATAAGAAAATACATCCCGCCCAAAATAACCTGACAAGTAGAGCCGGTTGTTGTCGTCAAAACGGTAATTGACTTTTGCGTTCAGATCATAAAAATGAAAGGGAAATTCAGTGATCCGGCCGCTTCCTGATATATCCCGGGCCAACCCAATAACTGCATCCATATAGGTACGCCGGCCCGAAACAATGAACGAACCTTTGTCTTTAACGACCGGGCCTTCCAGGGTAAGCCTGCTCGATATCAATCCGATCCCTCCTTCGCCTGCAAATTCTTTCATATTTCCGTCCTTCATCCGTATATCGATCAATGAGGATAATCTGCCCCCATAACGGGCCGGTATTTTCCCTTTATAAAGCTCTACATTTTTGATGGCATCGTTGTTAAACACCGAAAATATGCCGCCAAGATGAGAGGCATTATAAACGGGAGCCTCATCGAGCTGGATCAGGTTTTGATCTCTGCCTCCGCCCCGCACACTCATTCCTGAAGTCAACGTCCCGGTGGATTTTACTCCCGGTAACATCTGAAGGGTTTTGATCATATCCACCTCTCCCATCAACACCGGAATCTTATCAATGGTTTCGCTGTTCAGCTTATCCAGGCTCATATCCATGGAAACAATATTGCTGTTGCTTTTTTCCCCTTCCACCACCACTTCCTCAAGCTGGGTATTCTTTCGTTCAAGCTCGATATCCAGTGTCGTATCACCATTAAGCTCAAGATTGATCTCCTTCCCGGAATACCCTACATAAGAGCATGCAATGGTGTATTCTCCGGGTTCCAGTGTAATAGAATAAAATCCGTATGCATTTGTGGTAGTACCGGTGGTTGTTCCCTTTAAAGAGATATTGGCACCGATCAGTACCTCTCCGTCCGACTGATCCTGCACATGACCGCTTATGGTGTATGGCTGGCCGAAAACCCCGGTAGTCAAAAAACTCAGAAATATGATGAGTATATAATTTCTTATCATACTTACTTTTCATATATAAGATGTCAAAACTACACCAAAAATTACAGCTACCCACCCGGAGAATAAATAAATTTAACTTAATCTGATGATAGGTTCAATCCTCTGAGGTAATTAGCCTGACTTCATTTCCGTCAGGAGCAGGACAAGTTTTACATTGTTGCATTACCCAAAATGTTTCAT
>JAGXLC010000354.1 GCA_018334875.1 Bacteroidales bacterium
GAAATGGCATGCATGCTGTCAGTTATGCTTCTTTTGATAACAAAAGCCAGGCGAAAAGAGAATTACAGAAATTACGAAACGAAGAGGGCGTTCAGGCCTGGCTGTTGTATTACTGATGGTATTTTGTATGAGTTTATTATTATAAACAGCATACCTATAGCACAATATTACCAATCAGAATTTATCTAAAAGTAAAAATTGCGGATCTTTTATTTAACAATTCTGGCTCTGAATATCTATTCCTTTATAAATTTAGGAACTATCAATTATATTGATGTTTCCAGGTTTTTATCTTAACAATACTTTTCATGATCTTAAACATTCGGCATCGACTCTATTTCGAAGAGAGCTCCTTCATAGTCCCCTTTTAAAAGAACTTTGAATCCTTCCTCCATTAATTTTTTCCCTGACATTTTAACTACCGGTTTTCCTGTAATTTCATTGCGCACAGCATATTTTTTTGGCTATTCAGATATTTTACAAAAACCCTTCTTTCTTCTTCGGGTGCACCGTGGCGAAAAACACCAACAAGGCCTCCGGACTGAGTTTCCGTATTGATACGTTGAAAACCATCCCAACTGCCTTCGGATGGTTCACCAAAACCGGCAAGATCTTGCCGGAATAGCATGTAATTATGTTTTTGCTGGACTTCAGCCATCCAGGAGGAGATGCTGTGTATCCAAGTCCTTTCTTTTTCCTTAAGTTTCATAATGTCACCCAGAACTATCGGGAAAACTCCGGCCACCGACTTGATATAAAGGGCAAAATTGGGATCATCCAGTTGCAGGTTTCCTATGACACATGCTGATGCAGGAATGGTAGGCGAACAAAGCCAGGCAAGGTGACGAGCCTGTAAGGCTCCTTTAGGTCCGCGTTCATAGATATTCGATAACCAATTGCCTTCCGCATGCTTGCACATCGAATAATCGATAAGGTGAGAGGCTCCCATTGTCTCATAGGTACAGTCAATAAACAACTCCGGGAAGGAATTGTGCAACTCATCAAATAAAGCCCAGGCTTGCCGATATATTGCAAGATACGATTCATTCTGACCCCGGTGCCCTGGATGATCCAGAGCATGGCATCCGGACATATCTCTGTCATATATGTAGGCACTGGTCACGATGGCTAGGTCCAGCTTTACATAATTCAAATCCAGCTTTTCCACCTTATCGGCAATTATATTTTTGATATAGCTATACCACTCAGTAGTCATACAAGCTGTAACATTCCTGGAACTCTTACTATGCACACATATAGGCTGGCCATTCCTATCAAGTATAAACCAATCCGGATGTTCCCGGTATACCTTGCTGTATTTTGACGCCATTGCCAGACTGATCCATAATCCGCGTCGAAGTCCCTTCTTTTTTATATAATGAAAACTTGGCTTTAAACCCTGGGGGAACTTTTCGGGATCAGCGATATAATCTCCGCACTTGAATTGCCAATCTAGTTTTTCAGTATGGTCTTCCAGGGTATACCAACCAGCATCAAGTGTTATTTCTTCAATTCCACATTCAGATGCTACATCAGTAAGATTTTTTAACAGGGGCGCATCTACGGTAGCATGGTATGGAGCCCAATGATTATAAGCCAATGATGGAAAATGCGAAACTTCTTTTAAACGTATCCCCATGTGCCGCCGGGTAAAATCCTGAACAGGTCCTTCTATTGCCTCATATGGTGCATCAGTATCACGATAAAGACATAGGAATGTTTGAGGACTCTCCCATTTTTCTCCCGGTTTAAGCCATTTCCGAAAAGGGTAGTCCTGACCGGGATGAGTAAGACCTATCGTAAAACTTATTCCATCGAGAAAAGCAGAAGTTCGTTTGGTAACTCCGGGTGCCTCGTTTCCCAATACAAGACCTAGCCTTTTACGGACATGATGAAGAATAATTGCCGGATCATGCCAATTCCCGAGCATTGGCCCTGTCATCTTATATCTTCCATAACGGGCCATGGTATAACAATTTCCGTCCACATCAAAAAACTTTAAATTTTCAACATCCACAGCTTCCAGCCTGATCTCTTTTTTCCCGGTATTTATGAAAGTTAATTTTTTTCTTATCACTGAAAGTTCAGGATAAAGCAGGTAAGTAATACGGAGAGAAAGATCAGGTGATTGCGTACTCTCCAAATGAACATGTACCCCATCCCCCTCATTTTCGTCTTTCGCTTCTTCTATGTCTTTTAGTAACCATTCATCCATACCGGAAATGACCTTTCCATCACATTCAAAATAAAACTCCTTATTGTCTTTCCTGATATAATTGAAATCGCTTTCACTAAACGACAACAAAACAGTATTAAAAGTAAATCCCGACCTATCGAAATGAATCACACGTTTAATGACCCCATTATTCAGAGTCAGTTCAGAATTGTTCCAGGTTGCATATTTTGAACCTTTACCGGTTTTATATGAATCATGAATTTCAGGATAATTTTTTGGATGCTCCCTCACATTGCCTTTCACTTTTATGATTTCAGGAAAGGCAGTAAGGCCCAAACTTCCTAAACCCAAATATTTTAAAAATTTTCTCCTGGAAGTAGGTTTTTTCATTTTATTAAGCTTTTGTGTATGTTCTGTGTTTTTTTTATCACAACCTTTAAAATTATAATATCAAACCATTCAATCGGAAATATATAAAGATAATATCAAACATCGGAATAAAATTTTTCCCCTTAAAAATAAATATAAAATCACGGAATGTCCTAAAAATTCCTGGTATTTTGTCTTACCAGCTTCCGGGAAAGCTTATCCACTTCGCGGTGATAATCTGTCAACTTTGAGTGCCCCTTTCTGGCATGGCCCTCAATTTTATACATACTGATATTAAAACGGTCCAGAAAATCATAGAATTGAATAATCAAATCCCTGTTTTTTACCTCATTCCCTTTCTTAGTATAATAATTGTTATCCACCAGCTTTTTTCTGCGCCTTAACAAACCAAGCACGTAATCACTGTCGGTATAAACTTCCACTACAAAAACATTCTGAAAGTTTGATTGTATATATTCCAGGCTCTTAATAACAGCTTTAAGCTCCATGGCATGTTGGGTGGCATTTGCTTCAGTATCCTTTAAAATTCTTTCTTCAGAAGGGGTGATAACATAGGATGCCCAGGCACCAATACCATGTTTCGGACTTGCGCTGCCATCTGTAATAATTTTTATGTTATAGGGTTCTTGTGAGAAAATGTTTCTTATTTTTAGACACAAAATAAACGAATCCCTTTTATATAACGATGGAGATTTTTACTTATATGGGTCACCTTTTAAACATCTCTTTTAATTTTGAATATTACCCTTTATTGATTGTTGTCTTTCTGGCATGGCTCATACCGGTAATTCTTTCACTACTGAGGATGCAGAAAGTTCCCACTGTTATTGTGGAGATTGTTGCCGGATATATCATAGGAAAATACTTCATTGCCCATTTCCCGGATACACACATCCAGTCATTGGATTTTCTGGCCCTTTCCGGCTTCATGTTTCTTATGTTTTTAAGCGGAGTGGAGATTGATGTTAATCAGATCCTATTATCATTTCCAAAACGGCGCCTCAACGCCGGTCGTTTTCTTAGCAATCCCCTGCTGGTGGGAATATCTTTTTTTATCTTATCGCTGGTATTTTCTTATCTAACTGCTCATCTGCTTGGCAATCTCATCGAGATCAAAAATAAATGGTACTTTGCCCTGATCATGGTAACTACGTCGGTAGGTATCATCCTGCCTGTTCTCAAATCGAGGAATGAATTAAATTCCCGTTTCGGCCAGATGGTGATCACCGCTGCAGCCGTAGCGGACATCTTCAGCATCATCCTCTTCTCTTTTACGGCATTCATCCTAAAAGAAGGATTTCAGCCCGAACTATTCCTGATCATCGGCTTGTTCTTCCTGTTTTATATATTCTACAGAGCAGGTAACCAGCTGACTCAAAAAACCATCTTCAAAAGGCTCACTTACCAGCTATCCCATGCAGCCTCACAGATACAGATACGCGGCACCATCCTTCTTATACTGATTTTTGTTGCCCTGGCACAGTTCATAGGGAAAGAAATCATGTTGCTCGGCGCCTTTCTTGCCGGGATATTGCTTTCCGTCTTCATGAACAAATCTCGCTCCATTCTGCTGCTTAAGCTTGACGGAATGGGTTATGGCTTCTTTA
>JAGXLC010000355.1 GCA_018334875.1 Bacteroidales bacterium
TGATGGTAGGGTGTTTTATTTCTGCCTGCTCTAAGTCACCCGGCTGGGGTTTGATGCGTATTTTGCGGAAAGAAGGTTCCAATGGTTCAATGCCAAAAATTTTCCGGGGAATAATATAGGCCGGAGTAGCACCCGTGGGCTGATTCCAGGTCATATTTCTTTTATACTTTATATCCCAGGCTTCGGAAACAATTGTAGTGCCAAACCGAATCATATTCATCCAACTGCGGTCAAGTTCATTGGTCAGGAGCCTGAGGGCATAATTTTCGGCTTCCAACTCATACAAGGCATCAAACAGATAGCGAGCCATAATTGGGCTGCATGCCATTCCTTTTGAAATAAGAAATTCCCTCAATTGGGGATAGCTGGACTTAGGTGCGAGTCCAAATGCCACAGGAAACATATTGGCATGCAGAGAGGTATGTTTTATGTCGTCTCCGTCGGTATAAAGCCCCCTATCTTCATTAAAGAGCTTTTCATTGAATGAGGCCTTTACTTTTTTTGCCCTTTCTTCAAACCACCTGGCGTCTTCTTCCTTGTCCAGCACCCCGGCTATTTTGGAAATCAGTACCAGGTTGCGGTAATGAAAAGCATTGACCACAGTGCTGACATCAGAAAATACAAACCTGTCCGTCTCCCCTTCCAGGGTTATACTTCCATGGCCGCTACGATGCTCGCTCTCATTGGCCGGGGTACCCTGAGGCCAGTCTGTTATATCCCTGAAACTGCTACCATCGTAATGTATGGTCTCCAGAAATTCCTCATCTACATAGCCTTCACGGGTATAGGGTGTGCTGAGTAGTCCGTCTTCCCTTGCCAATGGCAGCATGGCTTTGTGTTTTATTTCATCATAATATTCCTCCAGTAATGCTTTATTGGCCGTTTGCATGTAGTCAGCCCAGGCCATCAGTGGAATGTGCAGGTGCCACTCTACCGGCCAGCTTGGATTAAAGATCAAATATTTGGTGGTGTACCGCTGCACGGCATATTCCCGGTCGACACTATAGTGACTGATCTGTTGCATATAAGCATCCGCTTCATAGGGCATACGCTCACGGGCACCGTTATCAACATATAATCCGAAAAAAGGGGTAACCTGAAGTGTATGCTTACAAAGCTCCCATATTTTATTGAGATTTGAGTCGGAAGAATGGAAATATGAAGATTCCCCGTCAAAAGGATAAAGTAATACCAATTGATTGATTTCCTCTTTATCAATTGACCCTTCATAACCCTCTATTTCAACATACCGGTAACTCGTAACTTCAGGCATATGATCGGGTAGCACCTGGCTGTTGGGATAATGGGCAATTTTCCGGGGCAGTTCTAGTTTATATTCTGTTTGTCCTTCATCTAAATCCAACACATGCTTTTCATATACAATACTGCCGCCCGGACTTCGATCAACACCATTACATCCGGTGCTTTTCTCGCCAAGATGCACCACAACAGAATCAGCCCGCTGAGGATCCAGATTCAATTTTAAGGTCCCGAACGCTGCCTTTGCAAAACTGATAAAATGATTGCCTTCAGCATTTTTTGTAACGCTTTCAGGGGTTATCTCATGATAGTTGGCCCGCTGTCTGTCTTCCAGAACATGTCTTTCTTCTCCATTTTCTTCAATGGTAACCCATCGGCTCTGACCGGGCCAGTTTCTATCGACCCTGGAAAAATCACCTGTATTGAATTGTTGGGCCCCGCTGTAAGCACTCGTCTGCCCATCCTGATCCCAGGTACGGACTTTCCACCAATAGCTCGTATATTCCTCCAGTTTTTTGCCCCGGAAAGGAACGGCTACAGACTCTTCTGAACTGACTTTCCCCGAATCCCATACATCACCCTCATTCTCTTCAATGGTTTGTTTATCCGATGCAACCAGTATCTGATAAGCTGTCTGCATTGTGGCATCACTTTCCCCGTTAACAATCCAGGAAAACCGGGGTTCAGGATTGGTTATTACTGCATCTTCCGGTTTTTTCAGAAGATCTGTCATTAAACCTTCGGGGGCAGGATCGGACTGAAAGTTTGTACAGTTGGCCAGCAAAACCAACGATAAAATTAATAAGGAGTTGAAAACAAATTTTCGGTACGATTTTATTGTATGTATCCTCATAATAACTTCAACAGTATAAATGAATATTACTTAATTCACTCCTGTTTTACTATCAAATTTTTAGCAAAAATCACCTTCACCGGACCCAGCAAACCGGATTGCCGCATATACTTCTCCGAATCTTCCGCATCAAACTTTGTGACATTGGTCTGGGTGTACCTTTCATCCTCGGGTACTTTGCTGTCTCCGATTAAGCGGTTCGGCCACAGATTGGTCACTTCTACCTCCAGAGTATTTTCACCTGCCTTAATCTCATCGGTCACATCAACCCTGAACGGGCTTTTCCACTGAACACCCATATCTTTTCCGTTTAACCGAACAGATGCCAGTTCCAGTACATTACCCAGATCTAAAAAGACAGATTGATCCTCCAGATCCTCCCGGGAGACATTGAAGGTTTGTTCATAGGTGGCATCACCGGAATAATATCTAATGCCTTTGGCATCAAACGCTGTCCATGATCTTAATTCATTAAATACCGTATCCTCAGGGCCTCCCCATTCGGTATCAAATGAAACCTCCCACGGACTCTTTATTCTTTTCTCCTGCAAAGGACGATTAAAAGTAAAGGTTTTCACATTTCCGTCAGAAAAGGTAAGTTCATACTCTCCAGGTTCATATACAGCAGCAGTGAGATCACCGCCGTAATATTCCGGTTCAATATAAGGATGTTTCAGCACAGGCAGATCATTTAAAGGAAACAGATCCTTTCCGTTCCTGGTAATTTTGGTTATATGCGTGTCATGATCTTTATCCTTGTCGTCTCTAAAAACAATAAATTTAGATCCCTCCGGTGCAAAATGAAGGGGAATATAGGTACGGCCGTTTTCTTCGCGGTAGGTGCTTACTTTTTTTGTCTCTCCGGTCATGGGATCCCAGATTTCAGGTGCCTTATCTGTCACACGGAACCCAACTTCCACCTGTTCGTATCTGTCGGGAAGGGATGTTTTATAGCGGTATTTAAAATCATTGATCCCCTCGTAAGCAAAACGGTTCAATACAAAATAGATATCCACATCATTGGTATAACGATGGATATAATCCAACTGGGTTTCTTCCCGGCTGCTGTTAAAAGTCAAATCAGGGATTACACCTTTTTCCATTAATACTTCGTTCACATCATCTCCATAGACCACTTTGCCTTTCCCGTATTTGTTCCGGGTAATCTGCCTGCCGTCAATATCACCCCACAAGCGACCGGCTATTTCTTTCACTTCTTTATCCGATTCGGGATATTCTGATAAACCGGTTGCCCGTTCAGGCCGGGGGCCTATCACTGTTGCACCGTTTTTCACCAGTTGTTCAACTTTACGCAAAACTTCCAGGTTAATGGCCTCGCGGTCGGGGAGCTTCAGCACCTGGTAGTTCATGCCGTCGGGAAGCCTCAACCGGCCATCTTCAAATGAAACGCGATTCAACAGAACATGACTGGCACATTTGTCCCAGTCATAACCGAAGTCAAGCTCTTCCACTTCATTCTTCATGAAAACAAAGTTGGGAACCTGATCCCCGTAATAATAAAGCACGTCAGCAGAAAACAACCCCTGGCTGAGAAGATGCTGAGTGCGGTTCAGATAGCTGACAAACTCCCTGCTTTCATCCCACCAGGTAACATGCCTGTTGAAATGGGTGCCGGCAAAATATTCATTACCGGGAATTCCGTATTTATCCGGTGACGATGTATAGGTATGCCATACAACGCGATTGACACCAGCACAAAATATACGGTCCATCAAACCTTTCAGATCTTTGGGAGCACGCTCCCATTGCGGGCCAATGCTGGTAGGACCTTCCGCCTGAACAAAACGCTTCCCGCTGGTATGGGCAACACAGGCACTCTGTTTCACGCTTAGTCGCTCTGAGGCTTTTACCCGGTGGGTATTGGAACGGGCCCAAAATTCACCCATAGGTATATCATTCATTGACATGACCTTAAGTGCATCGATGGGGGCAGAATGCGGACCTCCCGATTCGGGGTGGGTTGCCAGATTTTGCCGGTGGGCATATTGTTTAAAAAGCTCATAATGATTGGCTGCAATGCAATCACCCACGGTTT
>JAGXLC010000356.1 GCA_018334875.1 Bacteroidales bacterium
CAAGTGAATTTACTGATATAGAAATTTATGGATACTCCTACCTGATTGTATTCGCATTTGGTGCTAAATCTTTGTTAACTTGTATCTTTCTTATATCTGCTTTATAAAAAGGTGTAAAAAATTCACTGTCTTTTCAAAAGGTGGTTTGAGAAATTATCAATAGAAAATTATCTCAATTTGAACCATTTTCAAATTCTTCATCTGCCGTAACACTTCAAAAATTTTCCCTTAAAAATTAAAAAAATGATTGACATACAAAGCCCTGAAATATTTTGTTATTTCAGGGCTTTGTATATTTTCGGTTATTCAATATTTACAGGTAGAGACCCTTTGTTATTACGGTATATCCTATGGGAGATAATCACTGGTATTCTGGGAGCCATTAAGAAAATTATCAATGGCAGTTTGTAATCCGTCAAGGGCTTCCTCTGGAGTAATTGAAAGGGCAAAATCCAAAGCTTCTTCCCCGTCTTTTCCGTCAAAATTACCATCACGGAAATCTTCTCCCATTGCATTGATTAACTCAGGTAAGTCTTCGGGATCGAGTCCCTCCGTTTTTACCAAATTGGATAATCCGGCCTGAACGGCGCCGTAGCTCAATTCGCTTTGTTCGGCATCGATGCTTTCGGAACGGGTGAGATCTGCCGGAACAGTGCTGCTTATATCCGTATCTCCCAATCCAAAAGCATTAGCTACCTTATTGTTTGCATTTTCAATGGCGGTTGCAAGTCCCTCCGAAGCGTTCTCATCAATGTTTTCAGCAGCAATGGTGGTAAGTGCCGTGACACCGACGGTTTTCTCATTCTTATCATCGGACATAACAACGTTTCTAAACTCAAAGTTATCCATTGAAACCTCTTCCCCTGTGGCTTCGTCTGAATAACTGCCACCGGTAACCACTATTTCCACTCCTCCGACGTGATCAACGGAAACAGTAAATTCACCCTCGCTGTTTGTCTCTGCGGAGGCTAATAACTCACCCCTAAGTTCATTTTCATCGAATGCATAAACATTCACTTCGGCGTTCTGGATTACGCCTTTTACAGCACCACCTGAGAGCGTGGTCTCGCTTGTTCCCTCATCTGTTTCATCTTCTTCACACATCCAGAAAACGGATGAAATAATAAGCAGGGAGATGATCCATACAAGTCTTTTCATAATTCTTAAATTTTAATTTTACATTTCTTTTATTAAAGACGTAGATGTAAATAAAAGGGTGGGAAAGGTTGCAGGATTTTTCTATCTCAGGTCATCTTAACCGGCGATTCCTGACTTGTTTCGATTACCGGATGTTTCTTTTTATCGCTCATGTCCTTTAATTAGAGTCTGTCTATAATATCCGCTGGCTGCGTTACGCTCGTTTTTCATGCCAGTCAATTACATCAAGTAAACTCCTGGCATTCAAAACTCGCAAGCCTTACCAGCGAACATTCTAGAGGAGACTCTTTCAAATCTCTTTGACTTTATGGACAAACACTAATTACCATATGCCGGGGAAGAATCATACTTATAAAAAAATTTCCTGCCGGGAACCTGTCAGGTTTATAAAGCCTCTTCGACAAAAAATCTGAATTAATCATGTAGAATAAAAAATTTTAGTATTATGAGACACAAAGTTAAATTTACCGCTGCAATTATTATCATGTTAGGGCTGTTTAGCTCATGTGATGAAGAAGTTTTAGAGAACAGACCAGACGTTGGTTCAGATCGCACGGCAGCATCTTTGGCTGATTATTCCGAGATGGTGGAGTTTAAAACCACAAAAAGCAACCCGGAGGGAATGGTATATGAGGTGCTACCCGGCCCGGCTGCCATTGATCCGTCAAAGAAAGGGACCCCTTTTTCAAACAACATCCATCAAACCGGTGGATCTTATGAATTCAGTGTGGTTGACGTGAATGAAACGGATGCCGTTGATTCCAAAGACAGCGTCAAAAATGTCGATATCCGGTTTACCGGTAATGACGGGAGAAAATATGCAATTGACCGGATCAATGTAATTCACAAACCTCAGGGTTCAGGAGACCATACCTTTTTTGGGGGAGTTGGGCTGAATAAAGTGATGCATGGCAATACGGGAATAGGTGAAGATCTAATGCCCAAATTGTTGTCCTACATTACCCTGTGGGGAAAGACCAATCTTAAGGATGCCGGTACAGGGGAGGTTATTGCGGAAGACCGGCTGATTCATATTATGACGACCACCAATGTCAGGGACGAAGATCTGAATCTCATTACGAGTACAGAAGTTGATTCTTCTGACTATAACATAAGGGAGGCCCATACCCACGTCATTCTTCCACCTAAGGATACAAAGGGTAATATGTCTCCAGTGCCGGGGACCAATCATGGATTCCTTCATATGATGTTTGAGAAAGTGACCTTGACTGATGCTTCCCGTGACTGGAAAAAAGCATTCGAAATTCTCCCCGGTCCGGCGGCCATCAATCCGCAAATGTCTCCCACACCTTTTTCCAATAAAATTGGGGTTGGGGCAGGCAATTACAATTTGCTTGTACTTGATCTGGACGATAAGGATTCGGAAGATTCCCGCGACAGGGTAAATAAGGTGAATATTCAGTACAAACGACCCAACGGTACCATGTTCCGGATTGATGATATTGACATCATCCACAAACCCGAGGGTGCTGGCGACCATACCTTCTTTGGCGGTGTTGGATATAACAAGACCATGCACGGCAATACCGGTATAGGAACTGGTCTGATGCCCAAACTAAAATCATATATAACCCTTTGGGGTAAAGCCGATCTGAAGGATGGCCAGGGGAACGTGCTGGCATCTGACCGACTGATCCATCTTATGGTTACCTCCCGGGTCAGGAAAGACGATCTGACCCTCATTACAAGTACAGATACAGATGAGACGGATCATTCCAGAAATGAAACCCACATCATGCTTCCCCCGAAGGATATGCAGGGGAATCCATCACCCGTTCCGGGAACAAGGCATGGTTTCCTGCATCTGATGTTTGAAGATGTTGAGGTGAGAACGAACTAAGAACGGTTTTGGGATATCAGGATGCAAAAAAGGCAGCAAGTGACTACTTGCTGCCTTTTTTACATCCTGTCTTTTTCTGCTGCTGCCCTTATTGAGATCATTGATATTTTTTTTAGCAAAAGTGTGTAATATGCCTGCTCTTTTATTGCCAGCAAGTATCCTTCCGAACGGCAGGCAGGATTACAACTATTTCCGGGATTCAATGGCTCGTAAGCGGAAGCTGTTCCGGCGATTTGTTTTGAATTTCTTCTGGTAAATTTTTTGTCGCTTCCCCTATTATTTCAAAGTTTCTCACTACCAAATCAATACAAGTATAGATATTTCCGGTGGATTATGCTATGGGTTTTAAATATGGGCGGCAACGTATAGCATTATGCGCCGTGCGGGATGAAAGAAGTATGTTCTATTGCCCTGATAAAAAAATTTGCTAATTTGATGACCGAAGACACTGGAAGATCGCCCAAATCGTATTACAGCATGTTGGGTTGCGATTTTTATTCGTTTTCTATCGATAATACTTTCGAAAGACCAATTCGTATCTCATCTAGTTCAGACTTGGTAATATTTCCTAGCCGTTTTACAAATCGTTTTTCTGAAATTGAACGTATCTGGAAACAATCAGCAGAGGAATTTTTGGTGAGTCCGTTTCTGGAATTAGCTTCTATTTTAACCATCCAGGGAGCAACCTCATACCTTTGGTTCCAATCTGTTAAAGGCACAATAATCTTCAAAGGAAGTTTACCCAAAGAATCATCATTCACTATTATGGCAGGACGAGTCTTTTTTATCTCGGCTCCTATTGTTGGGTCAAGATTAATTAACCAAATTTCACCTTACCTCATAAAAGTCTTCAAAATCAAGGTTAGTAAATGCTGTTAATTCCTTATCATTTTTATAGTCTTTATAAAGTGAATCAACAGCTTTTTCCATTTGGTCTTTTTCTTCTTGTTCACGAATCGAATGGATTGCTTTCTCAATCAAGTAAATCCGTTTCCTAATCGGCAATCGCTTTATCTCTTTCAATATCTCGTTAGTTCTCATAATTCATCGATTTAATTTGCAAGATACTAATAAAAAAACGCAATTCTCAAGCAAAATTATATTTCTTTTTCTTACACTTTCGTCCTCCAAAATTGCAACCCCA
>JAGXLC010000357.1 GCA_018334875.1 Bacteroidales bacterium
AACCTGTTCCTGCTCCCAGATCCACTAAAGTGCCGGGATTATGAACATCAAGCTTCTCCCAGATAAAATCCGGCGGGATGTCGTTCAACCGTTCCGGATCGTTCAGCTTCTCCATTTTTTCGGGATCAAATTTGAATCCTGTCATATTTACCTCATTTGACTTAGTTCATTTCACCTTACAAAATTCATGCAAATTTTTGGGGAATAACGAAAATCTTAAAGCTATTGTTCATTAATCAGTTGGCAATTGGCAAAGGGCAGTTGGCAAAAAATGCAGATGTATTATAGAAAATCAGCCAAATTATATAGTCATTGATCTCTATTCGTGGCTGTTGGTTGTGTTGGTTAGCCGTAAGTCGCCTAGCGACGGCATAATATGCCTGAACCCCCTAGGTACGTAGCAAATAAGCCATTTCTGCCATCCGACCTCGTAAAATTTTCACTGGAACAATATGACAGTAAGATGGTAACCACCAATTGGCACGATTCAATATCCTTCATACTTGACTACCTGCCCGACAACAAGGGTTGAATCGACTCCCCTTAAACATCAAACTCCTGTCAAACTCTTGTCAAACAGTTTAATGACAATCACCCAATTCCACCTTTACTTCGTTTCGGTTGCTTACGCTAAAGCTTCAGCGACAGCGTGCGGGCAAGCCCGCCTCCACTGCGTTTCGGCAGGCAGGCATTCAATCATCCAATCATTCAATCAGTGCTCCTTCCTCCACAAACCCACCAATCAGCCTGGTCAGGTTGGTGTTTGAGTCGACCAGGTTGTATACAGCACGGAGTCTTTGGAGTGCAGCGTTCAGATAGATGAGCTGAATATCGCGGTAGTTGAATGAATTGATGGCGCCGGATTTAAACTTCTCCTCTGCGATCTCCAGGTTAAGCTCGGCAGCCTCCAGATTTTCTGAAGCCACATTCAGCAAGGTTCGCCGGACATTATAGAGATCGTACTGGTTAAACAGGACATTGGTCAGGCTGTGTTCCATCTCTTCAATCTCGGTCCGGGCAATCTCTTCATTGATTCTGGCCACTTCTATAGCCTGTTTGCGTGTGCCTCCGGTATAAATGTCATAACTTAGGCTCATATTGGCATAAGGAGCTACGGTTTTAGTGGTCAGGGCATCCATTCCTTCATTTTTGGTGCGCGAAAAAGAATTGTCCAAACCCGCCGAGAACCGTAGAGAAGGATACAGCTCACTTTCGCGGAGCCTGGTATCCTCTTTACGAATCATCAGACTGGCATATTGATTCTGCAGGGTCTGGTTATTGGAACGCATCTTATCGATCAGATCACCCAGTTTGTACACACTGATGTCCGGTTCAAAGGATTCGGTAAAGTTCCACTGGGCTGAAGCCTCTTCCCCCAGCACAAAGTTCAGGTTGCGGATGGCATTGCGCACCACCACCTGCTGATTGAGATACGAGGCAGAATCTTCAAGATACACATTTTTGGCCTGCAGAACATTATAAGTAAGTGAGCTGCCCATATCCCGCCGCATCTGTTCATACTCGTAGCGGTCGCGGGAAAGACCTGTTACACGCTTCATTACATCAAGCTGTTCTTTCTGAAGCAGCACATTGTAATAGCCCAGGATAACGTTCTGGATGGTATTTTCCACCACCACAGCCGATCTTCCTTTTGCCAGGTTTTCGAGCTTATCCAGCTTGCTCTTGGTGATATTCACCCGGTATCCGTCAAAGAGTGTCCAGTTCATCCCGATGCTTCCATAAAGCCGGTTCGCTGATGAATTATTGATGAGCTCCATATTATTGGAAGATGAAGCATCAAAGCCAACGGAAGGATAACGGCCTGCCGTACCCCAATTGTTATTCAACCCGGCAATATTTGCCTGCGACTCCGAAATGATGATCCCGTAGTTGTTTTCAAGAGCCTTTTCCAGGGCAGATGAGAGATTAAGGGCATCCTCCTGTGCGGTTGTGGCAGAGGCCAGAAAAATGAAAGTAAAAAATGCAAAATAATATTTGATTGCTCTTGTCATAATGTCCTGTATTGTTTTCTCATTTTGTATCAGCTTGGTTATGGCGGTCATCTTTGTTCATAATTTCTGCAGTGCCGTTCATCTCATAGCTTTTCCTCCGGTTATGAAGCATCACAGCCACTTCTACAGTTTCACGCTCAGGTTTTTCACCTGTCCAGAGATACTTCATGTACACCCGGAAATCATTCAGCAACATGATCAGCACAGGAAAAAATATCAGTATGAAAATCGTTCCGATAAACACTCCATAAGCCAGGCTGATGGCCATAGGGATAAGAAACTGGGCCTGTACGCTTTTTTCCAGAATGATGGGAAACAATCCGACTGTGGTAGTAATACTGGTGAGAATGATGGGCCTGAGCCTGAGCTTGCCTGCCTCCACAACAGCATCAAGCACTTTATAGCCTTTTAGCAGGAGGTTGTCGTACTTAGCCAGAAATACAATGGCATCGTTGATGATCACCCCGGTAAGTGCAATCATGCCCCACAGGCTAATGATTGAAAGGGGTTTGTCATGTATGCCATGGCCCCAGAAAACGCCAAGCATTGACAGGGGTATCATGGCCAGTATGATCAAAGTTTGATTGACACTCTTAAAATGCAGGATCATCAAGAAGATGATCACGATGAAGGCAATCAGAAAATAGCCTCCTGCTTTCCCCAAAGCTTCATTGCTATGTTTGGCCTGGCCCTGGTCCATATAACGAATACCTGCAAAGCGAGATTTCACCTCGGGTATGATCTCCTTTTCGATCTGACCGATGATCGCGGGCACGGAAGCATAAGGATCCACTGTTTCGGCTTCTACGCGTATCTCTCTCGAGCCGTTATAACGGTTGATGGCTACAGGACCGCGTTCGAGATGATAATCGGCCAGCTCAACCAATGGGTATTCACCGGCTGGTGTCTTGATTTTCATCTTTTCCATCTGCCCGCGTGTAAGCCGGTCCGACTTGGGATACCGAACCCACACACGCAGCTCGTCCCTGCCTTCCTGTAATCGCTGGGCCTGACCGCCGTAAAACCCATGACGTACCTGGGAGGCAATTGTGCTCTCATCCAGGCCAAGAAAATAAGCTTTGGGTTTCAGATCCAGCCTGACCTCCTGTTTGCCTAAAGCCACGTTCTCATTAATATCTTTCAGTTGGGGCAGCTCTGTTAACCGCTTCATAACATAATTTTTGGCTTCTTCCAGTTCGTCAAGGTTTCGTGACATCAGCCCGATAGAAACAGGCGAACCCCAGCGGCTTCTTCCACCGGCAGTATATTTGCGCGCTTCAGTTACCGGTCCGATCTTCTTGCGCACCATATTGGCAATCTGATGGCCACTCAAAGGCAAACCCTCCAGATCAACCGGGTAAACCCGAATAATCCCTGCATGGGCACCCCGTTCCTGTCCCTGAAAGGCGTACCCCATGGTTGTACTGACCCGTTCAATGATATCATAATCCGTTCCCTGCTGCTGTTTGAGATCTTCATTCACCTCCCAGATGGCCGCTTCAAAACGCCTGAGATATTCCTTGGTTTGTCTCTCTCCGTCGCCCGGAGTAAAAGCAACGTTTACTTCAAAGCTGTCAAAATCTACCATGGGAAAAAAGGTATTCTTGATGTGGCCTCCATAATACAATCCCGCTGTAATCAATATCAGTGCAATGGGTATGGCGACTACAGCATGGCGGTATTTTAGCAGCCAATACAGCATATGTTGGTATAGGTTATCACGCAGCCATACAATGAATCCCTCGAAATATTTCTTTATCCCCTTTCTTTTAGCATTCAGAGCCTTGCGATTTAGAACACGGTGGCTGCTCAGATGAGCGGGCAAAACAAAGAAAGCCTCGAACAAAGAAAAGAACAGGGCACCAACCACAATGATCGCCATGTGATACATCATTTCCATACGGGTTCCGGTAAGAAACAGCAACGGAGAAAAAGCCACAATGGTAGTTGCAATGGATGTGAGTACCGCAGGAAATACTTCCATTGTTCCTTCGACAGCCGCTTTCATCGGACTCATACCCTTCTCAAAATACAGATAGATGTTTTCGGCGATGACAATGCCGTCATCTACCAATATCCCGATCACCAGGATCATACCAAAAAGGGATATCATGTTGATGGTAATACCCATTTGATAAGCCACTA
>JAGXLC010000358.1 GCA_018334875.1 Bacteroidales bacterium
GATTATTCCCGGGCCAACTGGATACCTCATCCCTACAATCCAAAGAACAATGTGAACTATTCCTACGAAGAATCGGGTTTCAAGCCTGAATACCCCAAACATCCCGGAGCCAATGTGCAGCCGTTCTTTTTTACTACCCCACAGCAGTCGGACAATCAAACCGTGCTGAAATATCAGCAGCTTTTCGTGAACAAGATGCTGGATCATGCACTGAAATATCCCAATGTGCTGTTTTGCATCGATAATGAGACTTCGGGGGAGGAGGCCTGGTCGGTCTACTGGGCGCGGTTCATCAGGCAGCGGGCTGATAAGGAAGATGTATCAGTCAATGTCACTGAGATGTGGGACGAGTGGGATCTAAAGGATCCTCAACACAGGCGTACATTCGATCATCCCGAAAGGTTTGAATTTGTGGATATTTCCCAGAACAATCACCAGACTGGCGAAACGCACTGGAACAATTTTCAATGGGTCAGGGATTATCTGAGTGACCGGCCACGGCCCATCAACAGCGTGAAAATATATGGTTCGAGTGCCGACAGCCATGGAGGTTCCGAACGGGATGCCGTGGAAAAGTTCTGGCGCTGGATCATTGGCGGTGCAACATCGGCCCGTTTCCACCGACCCAACGCCGGGATCGGACTGAATGAAACAGCGAAAACCCAGATCCGAAGTGCACGCATGTTCCTGAAAGAATTCAACATTTTTGACGCCAAGCCGGATACGGATCATAAGCTGCTGTCCGGGCGGGAAGAAAATGAAGCCTATTTAACCCGGATTCCCGGGAAAGCATATGCTGTTTATTTTACCAATGGGGGCACCGTGAACCTGAACCTCCCTGATGATCAAGATCAATTCCGGATAAAATGGCTGGATATTTCCGGATCGAACTGGAAATCTCAATCCATAATAAAAGGAGAGCAAACGGTAACTCTTGAAACGCCCGGCTTGGGTCATTACATCGCAGTGCTCACAAAAGAGGAAATAGAATAACATGTGTATTGCTGGAGCAAAAAAATTTTGTCCAATGAGCGATTTTATGTATATTGGCCTTCATAATTATTTAGCTCTGTTCATTACACAGACATTGTATCATTGTAAATCTAATAACTTTAATCATTATGAAAATATTCAGAAACACACTGTTGGTATTGGCTTTAACTTTTATTATTCACGCCTCCCCATTGGCACAATCTTCCCAGGATCATTCGGAATTGTTAGGAAGATGGGATCTTACCATAACCATCGAAGATGAGGAAAAAGAGGAACTCGGTCTTTTTCGGCATGGTTTGATGGCTGATGAGGGATTTCCGGGATGGCTTGAAGTGAAAAAGTCCGGATTCTCCACCCTTGTCGGTTACTATGTAGGATATGAA
This sequence comes from Bacteroidales bacterium, assembly GCA_018334875.1. Taxonomy (NCBI): domain Bacteria; kingdom Pseudomonadati; phylum Bacteroidota; class Bacteroidia; order Bacteroidales; species Bacteroidales bacterium. Next base: position 1,377 of record JAGXLC010000358.1, read on the forward strand.
GGAAGCGCCCGTCCGATATCAGAGATTCACTATTCCGAGGAGGAGGATAAATATCATTTTACCATTCCACCGCAGTGGATGGATATTGATGATATCTATTTTGAATTCACGCTGGAGGATGATAAGTTGACCGGATACCAGGTACTTGACGGTCATAAACTTCACTGGACCGGCGTCCGGCAACCGGACCTCTCCAGAGAGGAACCCCCGGTATGGGGAAACCCTAAAAACCTGCTGGATAAGAACCTGTCACGATGGATCATCCCGGAAAACAACGAGTTCCGGATGGAGGACGGGGTCCTTGTAAATAAAGAGGCCGGAGGAAATCTGGTTACAAAGGAAAAATTTGATGATTTCAAGCTCAGCGTAGAATTCAGGTATCCGGAAGGAAGCAACAGCGGGATCTATCTGCGTGGACGTCATGAAGTTCAGATTCAAGATCATTACGGAGAAGATGTTGATGAGGTGAGTATCGGAGGCATTTACGGATTCATTGAGCCTGCAGTCAACGCGGCCAAAAAACCGGGTGAATGGCAAACCTATGAAATCACGCTGGTCGGACGGCATGTAACCATTGTACACAACGGTATTGAAGTTATTTCTAACCGCCCGATACCCGGAATAACAGGAGGTTCGCTGGACAGTAACGAGGGAAAGCCCGGACCCATCATGCTACAGGGTGACCATGGCCCCGTTGAATTCCGGAAAGTCGTCATCACACCGGCGGTCAACTGAGGCAGCCTACGGAAATATGGCTCTAACCCGAATTATTCTTGAATAATTCGGGTTAGAATGAATACTGGTAATCCATCGATATGATGTCCAGATAATCCTCAACAGGTGCTCCCGATAAACAAGTCTCAATGATCTTTCTTCCTGTAGCAGATAATTCGGGGGTTAAATACTTCTGTAATTCGGATTTGAAAAAATCAAACAGCATTTCAGCCCCGGCATCATAACCCGATGTTGTTACTTCATCTTGCCTGTGAACCTGAAGAAGCCTTGTAGGTATTTTTGCCCCTTCAATGGTAAGATAATTCAGTTCAAAACCCAGTAATTGGCAGCGCGCAGCTTGATATTGGTTGCTCCGAAGCTTTGCATTGCCTCTTCGGGTCAAATACTCACGCATCAACAATTGAGGTTTAAATCCCACCTCCCATGCTCCAATGTGCTGATTGGGGACAAGGGTGTAGCGCATCCGGGGGGTCTCCATAATTTGTTCCAGCAATAAATTCGCATGGTTTACCATTTTCCCCGTGGCAAACGGCCAATAAGAGCCTACGCCTTCACTCCCCATTTTACCACCCTCAACAATACTGGGATTTGCATGTCCACGTGGAGATACAAGCCTCCATAGCCAGGCCAGAGCCGGAGGTAAAATATGAAACAATCCAATAATTCCGTAGGTTGGATTTTCTTTTGTACAAGGCGGAGTGCGTACACCAAAACTTCGAATATCTACAGTTGCTGGTTGATTAACAATATTGGGCACAATATTTCGTGGAACAACTACTCTTGGGTTGGGGCATCTTTTTCCCGGACTGTCTTCTGTATGGTCCCAAATCAATGCGGTACAGTCCGGATTCGTTTTAATGTTCAGGAACAACAATGGTTCTTTTGGCTTGATGGTAAGTTTCTCAAGAAACGGGTCGTCTCCATAATCCTGGATACCATCAACCCTTATGAACCATGCATTTTCAGCATCTACAACAGTTAATTTACCATTTTTATTCTGAATTGATGGATGACATAAAGCCATATCATCCGTAACAGGATTAAAAGAACAGAACAAAGGAATGTTGATGAAATTTTTTTCACCGGTTACAGTATTTCCTCCTACAAATACCTCTCCATTTTCTTCTCTTACAATATTTTGGAGCATTTCACTCTTGCCTCCCCCACTTGCGCCTTCATGCATAAAAGTGGTGATGTTATCGTAGGGACTTACGACCTGAACAGTAGAACAATGGGCCGTTACCCATCCTTCTTTTTCGCCTTTGGTTAATAATGCCCCATAAACACCTTTTTTAGCACTTGGACCCGGATAAAGGTTATAGGAAAAGATTTCGTGTAAATTATCCGACCTATTATGCGCTACTACTTGTTTCCCGTTGAAATGGGTGTGTCGGAAAGTAGGAGCAACGAGAACAGCAGTTTCTATTAAAAGATCTTCAGGCAGTTCTTCTACTGGTATGATCCCCTGAAGCATGGCAAGGCCCATAGCAAAAAAGCCTGCATTGGCAGGTGCAACAGCAATACCGCCCGAGCCAATGTCGTCGCTTCCCGAAATAAAAAAGAATACCGCCAAATCCTGAGATTGAAGCCATTTTATAGTGTCTTTACGCAATGTATCGAAGTTAAACCCAAACCTATCGGCAAATCGTTCTTTGTCGCTGGGTAAATCATCTGCAATACTCATGCTGTCCGGATCCCTGCGCCGCATATACGCCTCTGTATAATTTGCCGAAATGCCATTGGAAACTCTATGGACGATTGCCTCGGTAAATTCACCTTTACCCGGGATTTCATATTTCACCTCGTAACTGCTGTTGCCGCCTCCAATAGCGGCATGAGCCAATTGTTTGACCGTGTCAAATGTTGTAAACGATTTACAACCATCAAGCACAATCTGAACATCATCAGGCAAAGCAATGCGCTTCTTTTCGAGTTTTTTCAGTAAATCTTCCATATATATGATTTTATTTTTATCGGGATAAAATAAAAAATAAAATCAGAAGCTTCCAAAATATTCTCACAGATGTGCACCTTATTTTTTAAT
>JAGXLC010000359.1 GCA_018334875.1 Bacteroidales bacterium
GGGACCTGGATGACGACAATACCTCTGATGACACGGATGCCGACGGGCAGGATATTACCTACTCCATTACAGGCGGAAATACCGATAACATATTTGCCATTGACGCCTCTACCGGTCAAATCACTGTCAGTGACAATACCGACCTGGATTATGAGACAACCAGCTCCTACAGTCTCACTGTTCAGGCTGAAGACCCGGACGCTAACACCGATGAGGCTACCATTACCGTCAATATCACGGACGTGAATGAAGCACCGGTGGCCAAAGCTGACAGCTACACTTACAAGGAAGGCTATACGTACAGCGAATCAGCGGCTAATGGTGTATTGGCCAATGACAGCGACCCGGATGGAGATGCCATAACAGCCATACTGGTTGGCGACGTTTCCAACGGAAACCTCACCCTCAACAGCGATGGAAGTTTCGATTACACCCATGACGGCAGTGAAACATCAAGCGATCAGTTTTCCTACAAGGTCAATGACGGAAAAGTAGACGGAAACACCGTGACGGTGGATATTTCCATAATTCCAGTCAATCATGCACCGGTGGCAGAAGATGATACTGGAACACTTCAGCGTGGAGGCACTATAACGATCAATGTACTGGCAAATGACACCGATCAGGATGGTGACATCAATCCGGCTACTTTAGAAATAATGGCTATGCCCCAAAGCGGTGCCGGCGTATCAATTGCTGATAGTTCAATTACCGTGGATTTTGGTATGGTTCCTGAATTTACCGGAGATGACAAAGTGGTTTATGAAATAGCTGATGATGCAGGCAACTCTGATCAGGGCACTGTTTACCTTACGGTACATACCAGGGATCAGACCTTAAATATCCCGGACTCATTTTCACCCAACGGAGATGGATTTAATGACAAATTTATTATACCGGGCATTAAAGAATATCCAAATAATGAACTAATCATATTTAACCGTTGGGGCAACGAGGTTTACAGAAAACAAAATTACCAAAATGAATGGGACGGCAGCGCTTCAAACCGAAATAAAAAATTGCCTGTAGGTACGTATTATTACATACTACATCTTAAGAACAGGGATAAAACAAGAAATGGCTACATTTACTTAACCAGATAATACACATAATATGCAAACAAAACATTTGATCATATCCATGATACTTATTCTACAGGGCATTCTCGGGTATGCCCAGCAAGACCCAATGTTTACCCAGTATCAGAACAATATGATGGCAGTAAATTCGGCCTACGCAGGTTCCAAAGAGGCACTGAATGTTACTGTGATTTCCCGGCATCAGTGGGTAAACTTTGAAGGAGCTCCCACTACCCAGAGCATATCAATAAATACCCCGTTCTTTGATAAAGAATTGGGTCTTGGTTTTTCTTTCGTTCGCGATCAGGTTGGACCATTAAAAACGGACAATTTTTATTTAGATATCGCATATAAATTAAAAGTTCATGAAGGAGGCCATTTATCTATGGGGTTAAAAAGTGGATTGCATAACAGGAAAAACAATCTCACGGAATTGAACCCGCTTAATGAAAATGACCCAAGCTATCAACAAGATATTATAAGTGAAATCTATCCGAATTTTGGTACAGGTTTTTATTATTACACCGACAAATATTATCTCGGGTTATCCGCTCCAAAATTATCACAAATAGGTTACCGTAAAAATGATGATCCAAATCTCGGGAATAGTGAAATGAAAAGGCATTATTATATCATTGGCGGATATGTATGGGATATCAATCAGCAATTCCAGTTTAAACCGACATTCCTCTCAAAAATGGTGCAGGGAGCACCCCCCTCATTCGATATAACTGCCAACGTCAGGTATAATAATAAAATAATTGGCGGAATTTCTCACCGTTTTGGAGATTCATTCGGTGCTATGATTCAAGTCAAGGCATTATCCCAAATCTGGATCGGATATTCTTATGACTTTACCATTAGTGAAATGAGCAGATATAATAGCGGCACCCATGAAATAATGATTAATCTCGATCTAAATTTACCTACAAAAGATATAATCGAATCGTCCCGGTTTTTCTAATGCGGGCTTGTTTGTCCGCACGCTGCCGCTGAAGCTTTAGCGTAAGCGTCCGAAGCTAAGCGAAGGCGAGCCTGGAACTTTCCAGCAAAGCACCCATCATTCATACATTTTATATATATTCTCAATTCCTGCAATATGCATGAAAAGTTCTATTTATTGTTGTAGCAGCAACTTGCATGGATAATTTTGAATCTGGTCCAAAAAGGATTATAAAAAAATGCCACTAAAACTCCAAAACACCAAAGAACACAAAAAATAGATAATCAATATTTTATTTTTATTGTGTTTTGGTGGCCGAAAAAACTTTTTAGACCAAACTCAACAATATTCGGATAAATATTCCTTGAAAGGATCTTTTATAAAAGAATCTGACCCCAATTCTGACCCCTCAATACAAAATCAAAAAGGCAATTAAGCTAACTAGTGCTTCTAAGAAATTATTTAATAAATTGAAATTCACTACAATATTATTAATAACTTGTTTAAATCTCTTTAATGATTTTGTTGTAAGTCTCGCGAAAAATGGGGATTTTTATGGTGTTAGCCTTTGAGATTCGCATAATTTTACCATCACTGGCCAAAAGATTCAAATATGAGAAAGAGATTCGAACAACAATTGACTATCGGACAACTTCCCATTGAGGAAACATTTATTAATCCCAAAAGCAAAAAATATCCGTCCGAGCAATCCATATTGCATATGAATGCTTAGTCGGTTAGCTTACCATGTGCAAGATGGGTTGCTCGGACGAATACATTTAAATGGAAAAAAATTGATTTTGCAACTAAATATAGTTACTTTTGCGTTGTGACTAAAAAGGAAAAATTAATTGCCCGGTTTTTAAGTATGCCAAATGATTTTCATTATAACGAGGTAGTTAAATTACTGGGTTATTTTAATTTTAAAGAAGTAAAAAAGGGCAAAACATCAGGCTCGAGGGTCAAATTTGTAAATGATGAAGGAGTCCCGATCATGTTGCACAAGCCACATCCATCGGGAATAATGAAAAAATACCAGTTAAAACAAATAAAGGAGATATTAGACTTATGAAACATTTAGAATACAAAGGTTATACAGGCACTATAGAATATAGCAAAGAAGACAATTTGCTTTATGGAAAAGTACTTGGAATAAAAGGTCTTATATCTTATGAAGGCAAGACAGGCAAAGAGCTCGAAGAAGATTTTAAAGAGGCCATTGATGCTTACCTTGAAGATTGTAAAGAGCGGGGAGTAGAACCAGAGAAGCCTTTTAAAGGCAGTTTTAACGTTCGTATATCAGCAAAACTGCATAAAGAAGCCGCTTTGCTGGCGATGAAAGAAAAAATGTCGTTGAACAACTTTGTAGCCGAATCCATAAGAGAACGGATTTTTAAAAAAACAAGTAACCAGCACTAAACAATATTTCTTAGTAAAATCATTTTTTTTGAAATAACCCAACGAGCTTATAAATGGGCTAATAAAGCTTCTATGAATGCTTACGTAAAGTATGGTATCAAAAGAAACGATATAATCAATTTTACCAAAAAGGAGGCGATAAAAGAAATTGCGAAATTTAACAAGGGTCAAATTCCAAAATCATTAACCTCTTGTATTTAAAACCGGAGACGGATGGTTTACATACAATCTTGTGATCAACTTGTCCTCAATTTAAGATGAAATTATATTTTTCTGGAAACAATTGCCAGAAAATATGGGGAGGTAGCCAGCCTCTTCTATATAATTGAAAATCTGCCCCCCTTTCCAAAATAAAGAAAAGACAATCTACTGTAATTTAGCAAATTGCCTTTCCTTAATAGAGGTCGTGGGCGGATTCGAACCGCCGTAACCGGTTTTGCAGACCGACGCCTAAGCCCCTCGGCCACACGACCGTTTTTTTGATTTTCCTGCCACCGTTTGATAACGGGTGGGCAAAGTTAAAAAATTATTCACAAATGCAACAGATCCTTTTGCAATTTTTGCTTATCCATTGCCATAACGACAGGAAGGATGTTTTATTAAGCCAAGCCAATGATTGAATGATTGGATGATTGGATGATTGGATGCTGCAATGCGGGATTGGTTGCATGAAAGGATAGAGAAGACGGGAAGAAGGGAAGAGGAGGAA
>JAGXLC010000360.1 GCA_018334875.1 Bacteroidales bacterium
CCTTTTTGCACATGGCTGCCGATGCAGGAGTTTCTGCCGGTGTAGTTGTTGCCGGCCTGTTGATCAACCTTACCGGGTTGCTCTGGATCGACCCGGTGATGAGCTTCATCATTATCGGCGTGATATTGTGGGGTACCTGGCGGCTGTTTACCGATTCGATCAATCTTGCCCTCGATGCTGTGCCCAAGCATATCGATATCAATAAGGTTAGTGAGTTTCTTCGGTCAAAAGAGGATGTGGAGGATATCCATGATCTGCACGTCTGGGCCATCAGTACTACACAGATCGCTCTCTCAGTGCATCTCGTTGTTCCCGGATATTGCGATGACAAATTCTTAGCAGATCTCCAGCAAGAATTGTATCATAGATTTGGAATAGGACATACAACCATTCAGATTGAGAACAAGAGTCTTGAAGGAAATTGCATGACCGGGTGCTGATAACCATTTATGGTTTTTTCTTTTTTCCTAACTTTGGTTATTTCGTTTGCATTTAAAATAAATCCATCATGAATCAATCAAACGGTAACATTCAGCGCATTGCCTCTTCAATGATCATCATCGCCCTGCTGATCTATCTGCTGATCATTGGGAAATTCATCATCGTGCCCATCATCTTTGCTGCGTTGCTCGCGATCATGATACAGCCCATCTGCAATTTCCTCGAGCGCTATATACATGCAAAGATTCCCGTGATACTTCTGTCTTTCATCATTGTACTGATACCGGTAGGCGGGATCATTACCTTTTTTTCTTACCAGATGGGAGATGTGCTGCAAAACATGCCTGCCATTGCCGATAAGCTTCAACATAGTTCTGATCTGTTATTTACCTGGCTCAATGATAATTTTGGTATTTCCCGTGCAGACATTTGGGATTGGTTTCGCGCCAATTTTTCCAAAGTGCTTGATTCCCCCATTCGGTTTTTCAAAGGCGGTTTGATCTCGGGCACGGCATTCCTGGTGAACTTTTTTATGGTGCTGATATTCACATTTTTTATGTTACTTTACAGGGGTGCCATCAAGAATTTTCTTCTGCTGCAGTTTAAAGACAAAAGACGGGAACAGGGTGTTGAAATTTTTGTTCAGATTCAGCGTTTGGTAAGACATTATCTCTACGGGTTGCTTACCGTAATCCTTATCCTGGCATTTCTTAACAGCATCGGACTTTGGATTATCGGTGTGGGATATCCCGTATTTTGGGCATCGCTGGCTGCCTTCCTGAGCATTATCCCATACATTGGAACAACACTGGGCGGTTTGCTGCCTTTCATGTATGCCATTGCCACACTGAATACCTGGTGGCAACCGCTGGCTGTAGTGGCCTTGTATTCATCCATTCAACAGTTAGAAGGCAATCTGATCACACCCTATGTGGTAGGTTCGAATGTGAAAATCAATCCTTTTATTGCCATCCTGTCTCTGCTTATAGGAGGCTATATCTGGGGACTGTCAGGTATTGTCCTGGGCATACCCCTGGCCGCCATCGTCAAACTGGTTTTTGATAACGTGGACAGCCTCAAACCTGTTGGCGTATTGATGAGCAACGACCTGCACAAACAGGATGAGAAACTGCTGGAGGATTGGGATGAGGATCGGTACCGCATTTCCAGTTTGTTTGAGGATAAAAATAATCAATTAAATTCTAATTTCTAATATCCTAACCCAGATAAACTGGAACTTAGCGTAGCGATCTTACGAACGTAGTGAGTAAATCCTAAATTCTAAATCTTAAATCCTAAACAAATTCCAATGATTCAATATTTTAATAATCAAAACAGGAGCCCTATCTGTTCGGTTTGATAATTCTTTATTTGTGAATTGGAATTTAATAAATACCTTCATTATAAAAATCTGCCAGGATATTTCCCATTTCCCTTATCTTTGGCTGAAATTGTTGTTGCAATGACCAGACATTTTCCTTACATACTGATTGTATCTCTCCTGCTCTTCATCCTCCTGTTTGTTTTCAGGGAGGTTGGCTTGTTGGATTTCTGGTGGTGGATGTCGGCCAACCTGGTATTGCTGGTATCTTCCTGCATTTTCTCAGATGCCACTTTCAGGCAGGAACTCACAAATGATTTTTCCGCTGGTGTAATAAGAAAGGTAAGCCTTGGAGTCCTTTCCGCTATTATACTTTACCTGGTATTTTATGCCGGGAATGAATTTGTGAGATCCCTGTTCGACTTTGCCGGCAGAGATATTGGCGCTGTGTATGGTTTCAAAGCAGGTGCAGGCCCCTGGCGGATCGGTTTGCTAATGCTTCTGGTGATCGGCCCGGGAGAAGAACTGCTCTGGAGAGGATATGTGCAGGGGAATCTCACCCGAAAATACGGAAGACTCAAGGGTTTTATACTGGCTACAATCCTTTACACAGCTATCCATGTGGCCACAGGCAACCTGGTGCTCATCCTCGCTGCACTGGCCGGTGGTATTTTCTGGGGTTGGATGTATATGAAATACCGGTCCATACTGATGAACAGCTTTAGCCATGTGATATGGGACATTGCCGTGTTTCTGATCTTCCCTTTCAGCAGCTAAGGGTGCAGAAAAGGGGTCCATTTAACCGGCATCGGGTGATTTATAGGATTATATCTGCATTCAGGGTTTGGCTTTGATCTATATTTGTCCGGCATTGACTCTGATTTCCTCTGTCTTCCCCTTTCCGCACCCGGTTTCGATACTTTTTTAGTATCAAATGCCTCAGGGAGGTACCCTTTTCCCTTTCCGAACTTCTCGATTGCCGTTCTGAACAGCAATATTACTGTTTTGAACACTAAATTAACTGTACATAACAGTAATTATAATATTAATAACACCAACAATACTGAAATTAACTTTATTAATATGGTTTGATACAGTGAAATTACAATCAGAAACAGTATTGATACTGTTTTAAAGACTAATGATACTGTTCAAAGCAGTAATAATAATGATTTAAACACCAAATTAGGTGTTCTGAGCATCAATAGAGGTGTTTTGAACAGCGATGATGAGGTTAAATGAAACAAAAAAAGAAGATGGTTGGTAAATATTGGGAATGCACCCTGCCATTCGGTTTTGCGGGATAAATCCTGAATGATATTCTTAGATATATTAATAAATAGGATTATGGGAGCTTGAAAAGATCCTTACTGGTTGTTTCCCTGGATTTCCTTAGATGGTCCCCGGCCCGGATAGTTGTTTCTCAACTTCTCATAAGCCTCACGGGCACCAAAAATTTTTGCCCTTTTGGCACTTTTCATATAATCATATATCAACAGCGAATTCTTCAACAAATGACTACCCGCAAATATAATACTATCGACCAACCCATTTCGGACTGGTTCAATGGTAAAAAAGAATCTGCGAAGGGTATTCACAGCCTTACGCTGGTTAGTGAGATCCTTCATGTTAATATAAGGAGGTCGCAATGCGGGATCACTCTTAGCATACGATATGGCATTATTTACGAAACTAAAGTTTCGGTCTCCCATTTTGGGCATGAACCGACGCTCTTCATTCGTAAGTTTTGTAAGATGGGGCATAAGTTTCTTGTCGAGTGTGTCCAGCGCCTTTTCGATTTCTTTAAGATCTTCTTCCGGGATATTCAGATATTTATATGGTTCCATGAAGCGAGAATTAGAAGTGAGAAAAACATACAAGGGGCCAATCAGGGGATTAAAATATAAAAAAATGACTTTCTATCCAATTTTTAGATGTTATTTTTGTTTTTGGTTATGTATGGATTCAACATGGTGATCTATATCACCGGTTCAATCCTTTCCAAAGTTAAAAGTTATGGTAATTTTGAGGGTGGTTTACGGATTTGCTTTTTGCTGTGAATTTACGGGGTTTTCATCCGACATTGAAGTACCCGGAGTAAAATGTTAATGTTGCTTTTATTATGAAATCTTTTTTCAGATTTTTATTTGAAGATCAAATTGATCCCCTCAGTGATTATGAATCCATGCTGGCAAAGGTCTTGAGATGGGTTTTATTTGTACTGATAGTTATCGGTATACCCGCTGTGACCGTTGGTGTGATAGAAGCAGTGAAACTGAATCAGCCTGTAGCCGGGTTGTTTTATGTGGTGTTTTTTCTACCGCTTATCGGGGTGGCGATTTTTCAAAAGCATTTGAATT
>JAGXLC010000361.1 GCA_018334875.1 Bacteroidales bacterium
CAATATGGGCCTCTTCTAATTCATTTACCTTCTTAAGATCCAGTGAGGATCCGTGTTCATAGGATTCAGGCATCTCTGCCGGCACATGGCCCCCGGCAAATCCGCTGGGATAAGAATTTTCATCATACAGCCATGCCTTCATATCCAGTGCTTCGGCCTTCTCCACTGCATAACGGCACAATTCATTCCATTCATCCGACAGGTATTCGGTAATTAAACCCGGACGGGGATGAATGATCACCTGATCAATGTTTTGCTCCTTGTAATGTTGCAGTTGGTTGTCGATCTTTTCTCTGGTGACCTCATCATTCCATACCCAAAACGGGGCTGTGCTGTACTCTACCGGTGGCTCTTTAAAATGCTTTTGCAAGGTGTCGAAAGAACCGGAAACCTCAGTAGTCTCTTTTGGTGTACAACCTGACAGGAAGATCATTGCTCCTGTAAATGCTAATACATGAAAAATAGTACGGATCATTTTTATAAATTTAAAAAAACATCACTACAATTATAACAATTCCCAATAAAAAATCAATCCAAAAACCAATCTTTTGGCCAATTTTTATCTCCATGTATCCAAACAAACAAATGATTTTGTATATTTGCGTTATAAGTGATTCAGATATTATGTTCAACATAAGCTTTTCCATCCATACCAAATACCATTCTTTCGGAAAGGGCCTCTACGAATGCTGGATCTGCTAAAGGCAGCGCATATTTCTTATTCAGAATTTCAATTAATAACCTCCAACAACATTTTTATGCAAGGTTTAATTTTTGACATAAAACATTATGCGTTATATGACGGACCAGGGATCCGACAAACCATATTCTTCAAGGGATGTCCCCTCTCCTGCTGGTGGTGTCATAATCCTGAAAGTCAGTCAGGCAATATCGAGGAATATATACGGGAAAACAGGCTGGATGGCCGGATTTTCAAGAAAAAACAGACAGTTGGCTATGAGATCGGGGCCGGAGCGCTCATGGAAATAATTGAGGGAGATCGTATATTTTACGATGACTCGGGAGGCGGTGTAACCTTTTCAGGTGGTGAGCCGCTCATGCAACCGGAATTTCTGAAAGAGATTGCAACCCGATGCAAGGAGGCGGATGTCCATACAACGCTGGACACCTGCGGTTATGCTGATCAAAACATATTGATTCAGATATTGCCTTACATCGATCTCATCCTTTTCGACCTGAAAATCATAGACAATGAACTCCATAAAAAATACACCGGAGTTTCCAGCACAATGATTTTAGAAAACCTGGAATTTCTGAATGATATCGGGCATAATTTGTATCTTCGCTTCCCGGTGATTCCGGGAATAACCAATACGCCGGAGAATCTTGAACAGATAAAAAGCTACCTGTCAAAGCTGAATAAGGTTCAACACATTGATGTGCTGCCCTACCACGATATCTCAAAAGGGAAATACAAGCGTTTTAATAAGGAAAATAAGATGGGCGAACAGAAACTGGAAGATGGGGAAACCGAAAGAATCAAAAGAGAATTTGAATCCCTCGGATTTGAAGTAAAAATTGGGGGGTAAAAGAATAATTAAAATTATGACAGAACGAATAGAAAAGCTCAGAGAGCAAAGCCTGAATGCTATCAACCGAATTTCGGCTGAAAGGGCTTTGCTGGTTACTGAATTATACAATAGCGACCGGGCACAGGAAGTATCCATACCCGTCAGGCGGGCCATGGCATTTGATTACATCATGCGGAACAAGGAAATATGCATTAATGACGGCGAGCTGATCGTTGGAGAGCGCGGACCTGCACCCAAAGCCACGCCCACCTATCCCGAAATCACCTTACACTCACTGGAAGACCTGGATATTCTTGATTCCAGGGAAAAGGTATCCTTCAAAGTGGATGCAGAAACCCGCAAGGCTTATGAAGATACCATCATCCCTTATTGGAAGGGAAAAACCAACCGCGAGCGGATCTTCAGCCTGATGCCAAAAGAATGGATTGATGCCTATGAAGCAGGAGTCTTTACTGAATTCCAGGAACAAAGGGCTCCCGGTCATACGGTAGGTGGAAAAAAACTATTTGAGAAAGGTTTGCTCGATCTGATCAATGAAATCGAAGAGAGTGAAGCCAATATAGATATTTTGAACGACCCCAATGCCTTTGAAAAGAAGGAAGAACTGAAGGCCATGCGTATCGCTGCCAATGCCATCAATGCCTATGCAGAGCGATACAGTGATAAACTATCGGCCCTGGCCCGAAAGTCCGGTGATAAAAAGAGAAAAGCAGAGCTTGAAGAAATAGCACGCATTTGCAAAAGGGTGCCGGCATATGCGCCTGAAACTTTCCATGAAGCCCTCCAGCATTACTGGTTCATTCATCTGGGTGTCATCACCGAGCTGAATCCCTGGGATTCCTTCAATCCGGGCCGGCTGGACCAACACGTGTTCCCGTTTTATTCAAAAGAACTCCGGGAAAATAGACTGGATAAAGAAAAGGCAAAAGAATTGCTGGAATCCTTCTGGATCAAGTTCAACAACCACCCTTCTCCTCCCAAGGTGGGCGTAACGGCACAGGAGAGCAGCACCTACACCGACTTTGCACTGATCAACATTGGCGGGCTGGATGAGCAGGGTGCCGATGCCACCAACAAACTGAGCTACCTGATGCTGGATGTCATTGAGGAAATGCGTATTCTACAGCCCAGTTCCATGGTGCAGGTCAGCAAAAAAAGCCCCGACCGGCTGATCAAGCGCACCGCGCAGATCACAAAGACGGGTTTCGGACAACCCTCCTACTTCAATACCGATGCCATCATCCAGGAACTGCTTCGCCAGGGCAAAGAGATAGAGGATGCCCGCAACGGGGGTGCGAGCGGCTGCGTGGAGACCGGGGCTTTCGGAAAGGAAAGCTACATCCTTACCGGTTACTTCAACCTGAACAAGGTGCTGGAAGTGACACTGAACAACGGAAAGGATCCACGCACCGGAAAAACGATCGGACTGAAAACAGGTGAACCGGGAGATTTTAATGAGTTCAACGAGTTTTTCGATGCCTTTGTCCGGCAGCTCAACCATTTTACCGACATCAAGCTCAGGGGCAACAACCTCATTGAAAAGATCTATGCCGATTACATGCCGGTGCCTTTCCTGTCGCTTATTATCGACGACTGCATTGCCAATGCCCGGGATTACAATGCCGGCGGGGCCAAATACAATACCAGCTACGTGCAGGGCGTCGGGATGGGAAGCATCACGGACAATCTGACCTCCATTCGCTACAATGTATTCGACGAAAAAAGGCTGACCCTGAATGAACTGTTGAAAGCGCTGGAGGTAAATTTTGAGGGTTATGAAGAATTACGGCACGACCTGATCTATGAAACACCCAAATACGGCAATGATGACAATTATGCCGATCGTCACGCCGTAGATGTTTTTAATGCCTTTTACCAGGCCATCAACGGCAAGCCAACGGCCCGGGGCGGAAAGTACCGCATCAACCTGTTGCCAACTACCAGCCATGTGTATTTCGGCAGTGTGATCAATGCCATGCCCGACGGCCGCAAAGCTTCCGAACCGCTTTCCGAAGGCATCAGCCCGGTGCAGGGCGCCGATCGCAAAGGGCCCACTGCGGTCATCAAAACCACAGCGAAGCTTGATCACATTAAAACCGGCGGATCGTTGCTGAATCAAAAATTCAGCCCTTCATTCTTCAGCGATGAAGAGGGGATCAACAAGTTCGTCAGCCTGATCCGCAGCTACTTCAAACTGGACGGGCATCACATCCAGTTCAACGTGATCAGCGCGGAAACCCTGCGGGAAGCACAGAAACATCCGGAAAAACATGCCGATCTGATCGTTCGTGTGGCAGGATATTCCGATTATTTTAACGATCTGAGCGAGGAACTGCAGAACGAGATCATCAAACGCACGGAACATGAGGGGGTATAGAAAAGCCTCAACCAGATAAGTGGATTAAATTCTAAATTCTAAACTCTAAATTCTAACCCGAATTATTCACAAATAATTCTGACGCTATTGAAAAACCTGGCTTTTTGCTTCAATAAATTTCGCAAAAACCCGGTTTTTCTAATGCGGGGTAACCTGGATCCTTCCCACAATCCATCCCGC
>JAGXLC010000362.1 GCA_018334875.1 Bacteroidales bacterium
GTGAGGCCACCATACGCATCCGGACCGCCGATCCTCTGATCATGAACCCGGACATTCCAGTCATCGGCCTGTCCGCCCATGCCGTGACCGATCAGGAAAAAAAGCGTTTTCAGCATGCAGGCTTCAACGACTATGTGCTCAAGCCGGTCAGCTTTGAAAAGCTGTTCACAGCCATGCAGCAAGTGCTGGGAAAAGATCAGGAGGAATGAGACATCAGAGATCATAAATGGATGCGCATGCATCCCAGGTGGGGTCGACTGCGTATCAGTATTCAAGTGGCTGGAAAATTTTTACGATGGTCGTGCAGAATTCCTGCAATACATTGATGAGCCCTGCTATGTCTAAGGAGTAGAATATCACTGGCATTGTTCACTTTTCGGCAATCACCGGACTGTCCTTGGATTTGGCACGTTATGTCTTTACTACTGTAGTAAATTTATTATATCATAAAATAGAAAAACAGATAAAACAGGATATAGCAAGCAGTGTATTTTGAGTTAATAGGAAATATTGAAAAATTGAAGTTATCGCGGTCGGAGGAAATATTCGTGATATTGAAAGAATTCAAAATCAATACGGTTCAGGCAGGTGGAGAAAACTTAAGGGATATGGCAAAATAAAACTCCAGAATGGTATAGTTCGACGGGCCGAGATTCATTGGTATGAAGCCCATGGAATTGGGAAAAAGAAAATGAAAATTAAACGGTTTTTGGAGTAATAAGTTATGTCAACTCAGAAGTATGTTCTTTGTATAGACAACAAAGATTGTGAAGACTTAGAAAAAAGAAAGATTTATCAGGCAATTCAGGACAAGAAGGCTGAACAAGACGGTTATCTTAGAGTTATAGATGAATCCGGTGAAGATTATCTTTACCCCCAGTCTTATTTTGTTTTTGTGCAATTGCCAATAGAAGCTCAACAAGCATTGGCAGCAACTTAGTTGTCGTTTCGGTCGCCCACCTCAAGTATCAGTTAGTCACAGAACTACGGCTATCAGTCCTGCCCTTGCAATCGGATTTCAAAAATGAAGACTATCATGAGCAGCCATTTCATTTAGAGTCATGTGCGGACGATTCGGCCTTTGGGCCACCCCCAAACAGGTAGTTGACCATTTCCAGCTCCAAGAGCCTTTGCCTTTTGCTCTCAGGTACAACATCGCCCCATCCCAGGAAGTTCTGGCTGTGGGACAGACCAGGGAAGGAACCCGAAAGGCGGCCTGGCTGCGCTGGGGACTTGTGCCCCACTGGGCCAAGGACGAAAAGGTGGGCTATAAGATGATCAATGCCCGGGCGGAGACCATGTTCACCAAGCCGGCCTACAAATCCGCGGCCAAAAGGCACCGCTGCCTGATCCCGGCAAGTTGCTTCTTCGAGTGGCAGCGAAGCTATAAGGGAAGCAAAAAACAGCCGTACTGCATCCGGCCCAAGGATGGAGGCCTGTTCGCCTTTGCAGGGCTCTGGGAGCACTGGCAGGATGAAGAGGCGGGGAAAAAGATCTATTCCTGCACCATCATCACCACCCGGGCCAACGAGGCTGTGGCCGAGCTGCACGATCGGATGCCGGTGGTAATATGGAAAGAGAATTTTGATCTGTGGCTGAATAGATCGGTGGAGGATCCGGAGCAGCTTCAACCTTTGCTTGAACCGATTTCAGAGCTCTTACTGAAACCTCGAAATGAGCATTTTGTTTTGGACAATGTATATTTACTTACCATTGTTGCTTACCCTAATCACCATTAACTTACCAGTGGGGGTTTTTGCTTTCAGTGAAGTCAATTTCCGGCAAAACTGTTCCTGTGCTGCCTGACGCGAAGGTTGATCTAAGGGCTCGAGTTCCACTGTCACCCGCTCAGAATCGCTCTTGATCCAACCATGGCAGTTGCTTATGGCATAAAATAAGTCCACGTATTCATTTTTGTTCGTATAGATTTCTCCAAGCCATTCAACCATTTGTTTTCGCGCATTCCAAACCAGACTTGTGGTACAATCAAAGAGGTTTTTCGTTTGATTGCTGATTTTGCTGAAGTTTCGATAATCTTCTAGCTCAGTTGCATCTACACGTTCGGGCAAATCCTTGATTTCTGCCTGCAGCGCCTTGAGTTCAGCTTCTTTTTGATCAATTTCTGATTTGAGGGCATGCATGGCGCTGTTTTTTCTGGGAGTGCCGTCTTTATTCTTGCTTTCTTGGCTCTTTGAATATTTTTTGTACAGCCCATTCAGGGTCTTTTTGACAACGTTTACAAGTTTCTTCATTTCTTTGAGGACAGGATTGGCCATGTCTTGTCGATCACTTTCTTGCATGGAGAAACCAGGCTCATAGTGCAGTGGATGTTTCTCATTGAGGTGTTTGAAGGTATTTTCTGATGCCCCCCAGCGATTGAGAATAGCCTGGGCACATTCTTGGGTTGGCATCATATGAGCAGAGGTATTGCTCAACCCCGCAGTCTTACGGTTTGAACTCAAATTCCAGATGTATATTTGCCTGAGGTCAAGTCTGTATGTTTCTCCATTATCCAATTGGGATATGAACTGTTTTGTGTCCTCCAAGACCCGGTAGGTCTTGTCATTGAACACAAATTCCTGGCCAAAACAGGAATCGTCAATGCCTTTAAGTTTTTGCGTATCTATGTTTTTCTCCCAGGTGACAAAAAGGATATCCTCCTGGTGGAGCTTGGCAAAAAAATCAGAGGAGTATCCCTCGCGATCAAAGACATGGACCTGTTTGTGGGAAACGTGATTTCTCCATTTGCGATCCAAGTCTATGATATACTGCTTGATATCTCCTTTGCCTTCTTGAATGTCGAAATCATAGATACGTCCAGTATGGTCGGTAGTGACCATATTGGTTCTGCCCGGCTCGGGCATGCGTCGTTGGGTATTATAGGCATGTCGCAGTTTTTGCTTGCCAGTATAGGGCAACAAATGCCCATCAGTGAAAAGAAGCCAACAGCCAACGATGCCTGTTTGTATCTGCCGCTTGAAGAAGAAATCCTTTAACGAAACATCTGTTATTATTTCAGCAGCTTGATAGCACCACTCTCTGACTTTATTCCGAGTAATGACCTCACCATGAAGGCCCAGCAAAGCAGCTATTTCCTTTTGTCTTAGGTTCTTAAGCTGCTCAATAGAGCGGATATTTCTTCCGGCCATAAACATAAAGACCAAGCAGACGCGGAATGTATTCCCCAAAAACTCCTGTACGTTTTTTAGCCAATTGTGTTGGCTGATGAGGGTGATAATATAAATGAAGAGGCCAGCATATCGAGTAAAAGTCCATTCGTGTTCCTGGCTATATGGTTGATCTTCATCCTTGACGGGTGAGGACTCAAAGGGAAGCTTCATTTGTTGGGGAGCATTTTTCTTACGTTCTTTATGAGATTTTTCAACTTCTCTGACCTTGTTTCCTAGCTCTCGATCTTGAGCTTTGTCGTTTCTTTGCCTCTTAAGATCTTTACTGAGTTTTGGGCTATAGCTATGTATGAGACCTTCATATCCAAAGCATTCATAGACATTTATGTAATTATCAATGGTTTGCCTACTTATTCTTAAAGCATTTGCGAGATATGACTTCTTAGCTCCCAAATTAACAGCATCTATAACAAGCATCTTTCTAGCTACTTTATCATCAACATCGATATGCTTTATTAAAGTTTCATGGTTTATTAATGAGATGTGATTATTTTCATGGCTCCTGATATAAATTGAGTTACCTATATGTCTTGAGTTAATCATGATATCTCCGTATTTTTAGTGCGTCAATAAGGAGATATTATCAAAGTGTAAGATTTTTTCAAGTATTTTTTTGTATAATAACCACAAGAAAGTTAACGATAAGTTAGCTATTGCAAGATAGTTTCCGCTCCTCTAGAAAATGTCCAATTTTTGGGGCCTCAGGTTATGAGTGCAGTATATCTAGACCTTTACGGGCAGTCCGTCAATAAGTTGATATGAGGTCTGTACTTTGCATTGACGTTTAAACTGCAATT
This sequence comes from Bacteroidales bacterium, assembly GCA_018334875.1. Taxonomy (NCBI): domain Bacteria; kingdom Pseudomonadati; phylum Bacteroidota; class Bacteroidia; order Bacteroidales; species Bacteroidales bacterium. Next base: position 3,986 of record JAGXLC010000362.1, read on the forward strand.
GAGTGCCGGACCAGCCCTCTTCAGTTTCATACTGGATCAAACTGGCGGTCTTCCGCCAGCGGCCCCGCTGACCTCTGACCTCTGTCCTCTGACCTCTGGCCTCTGACCTCTGCCCCCTACC
>JAGXLC010000363.1 GCA_018334875.1 Bacteroidales bacterium
CCGAATTCATTCCCTTCGAAGAAAGATAGTTCAGGGCGCCTATTATTCCTTTGCCTTTTCCGTTTTGCCAGGTGGGATCGCCTTCTTTCCAGTCATCAATATGGGGATTGTAGGAATGCAATCCTTCGTTTGGAGCACTTTCCCCGCTTCGCTGTTCTGAATCCCCGCCATAGTATGTACCATCAAATCCGTTATAGGCCAGGAAATTTTCCGGACTGTCCGCTCCGCCTTTCAGGAAATATTCCTTCGATCCGGCAAATTGGAGGTGGTGTTTGCCGACATACCGTAGCTTACCTTCAGATAAAAAACCGGGTGCATCATTGGAAGATGATTCTACTTCAAAAGAACCTTCCAGTCCATCGGGACCAACCGGTTCACCGGCCTCTTCCTCTAAAGATAGGGCTATCTCCTCCCCTTGTCTGAAAGATACTGAATACTCCCAGGTTCCTGCTTCAGGCGGGCAGAAATGAGCCTTCCATACAGAACCCGAAGAAGCGCTGGTTTCAGATGCATTGCCATCAGCGGCAAAATAGCCCGGAACGACATACTTCTGGTCTCCTTTCTGAAAGGTAACATTGAGCCGGTAAGTCAGGAATGGATTGGGGGTACCCGTTTCGCTCACTTCAGGACCGTTGATACTGAGGGTTACCTTATGCCAGGTTTTAAGAGAGCCCTGCACCTTTATTTCATTGTTGTTGCAGGAATTCATGGCCAGAATCAGCGCCAGGCAAACTGTCAAAAATACGAACTGTTTTCTCATGATGTATTGTTTTTGGTTGATAGCACTAAAATAATCAATTCTGAAAAGAATCACACTTTATGGTGCGTGTTTATTGTCTCTGGCTCTTTTATTTTGATATGAGAACTATTAATTTTGAACCTGAAGCATCTGCACAAACAGTGTATAATATCAAAACGATGATCAATCAGGATATAGCAATAACAACAGACAAAAGAAGGTGGCTCGAAATACTGGCGGTTGGAATTACGGGAGTTATGAAACATGTATTAATGGATTGGCTTGAGATGCGGGGGCTTTATATCGGAGCAGCCTGTTTGTTCTGGATGTTGTTCATAGCCAAAAGATACAGGGAAAATCCTCACATTCTAAGGGATTGGGGCCTCCGCAAGGATCATTTCAAAAATACCTTTATGTTTATTTTACCTTTTGCCGGGGTGTTGGTGGCAGGCATTGTCTGGTATGGCATTTCCTTCAATGCCCATTTTTTCAACTGGCATGTCATCCCTGTTTTGTTTCTATATCCTGCCTGGGGCATGATTCAGCAGTTTATGATGATCGCTATCATTGCAAGAAATTTACAAAAAATAGACTCCCTGAATTTGGACATTTCCCAGATTATCCTGTTAATCTCCCTTCTCTTTGCGCTTATTCATTATCCCAGTCTGCCTATCATGGCCTTTGCATTCTTTATGGAGCTTTTATTCACCAGTGTTTACTTTAAATGGAGAAATCTCTGGCCCCTCGGACTGTATCACGGCTGGCTCGGCAGTTTATTCCTGTTCTTCGTGCTGGGAAGGGACTTGTGGAATGAACTGTGGCCGATGTTTTAGCCCGAATTATTCTAATATACTTGTCAAATGTGGAAAAACCTTTTCAGGTCGGTCCCCTTCTTCAATTTGAAATGAATATACAGCAACAGAACAGCGATGATCCCAACGGATACCATTACTATTAAACTCCATCCGAAATGTAGGGTATTACCGGAATACAGGGAAAGTATCCCGTCGATACAAATGCTGAGCACCCCGGATACGATAAGAGAATACGCTATGATATTCAAGCCTGTTTGCTCGGCTTTTCTGACGATAAAAATAAAAACAAAAATGCCTATATACCCTGCCAATAGCAGGGGAATACCCAGTTGCATCCCCCAGCCGGTATTTCCGGCATAAATATCCAGCAGAATGAGCAGCACGGAGGTGGCCAGGAAACTGAAAAAAAGCAGCAACAGGAGTTTTCTGTACCAAAAGGCAATGAGTGTGATATTCAGGTACAATACCAGCCCGGCTGTTACAGGGTATTTTGACCATGTGACGGTCTGATCACCCAGGAAATCAATAATTAATGTTGTGATTATCCCTGAAATCAGTATGAGGCCGGATATTTTCCAGATCAGCATTCGCTTCTGGAAACCGGTCAATTTCTGATAATCGCTCAGGAGTTTTTCCTCTTGCTGTAATTTTCTGGATTTAAGATATGCCAGATTATCGGTGTTCTGGTTCCAGACGGGTTCCCCGCATAAAGAACAAAAATTGGCATTTTCTTCCAGTTCCACGCCACAATTTGAACAACGTATCATAATAAATAAGATTTATAGCTCTTCATCCTCCCTCTGCACCTGAATATCGCGTGCTTCTAAAAATTCCAGAAATTTCTGCTCGAATTCTCCGGAAGTGGTTATGTTTCCAAAACTCAACACCAGCTTATCATCAAAACCAATGATACCGCAGTTTATTTTCAGCAGGTTATTAGGCGGCGGAGGTGTAATAACAAAATGATCAATCATATCTTCCGTTTCAACGGGTAATTTTGCCTTTCCCAGATTCGTAACCACCCCGCTATACTGACTTGGACCCAGAGATTTGTGTTTCATTTTCAGGATCAGACTTTTAATAACCAACGGAATGCTTCTGACATAGATTTTTTTCTCACTCCCAACGTTTCTCGAGATGTTTTTATTGATCAGTTTCTCATCGGTTTCAAGCTGGATCTGGTGATATACTGTTTTGACAATCTCATCGAATGTATAATAGCCAAGCCGCAGATCAATTTCAGGCATGACAAACAATGAAAAATTTCGCATCGTCCGTGAAGGAAAAATTTTTCTCAGATTAACAGGCACCTGAACGCGAAGCACCTTGTTTTTTTTATACTTTTTGAAACCGCTGAGATTTTCATATATATCCTGTAATGTAAAAAGGTAAACCGCAACCAGATAGACGGTGAGGCTGACCCCTTTTTCAGCGGCAATCCGTTTGATCTGTTGCAGGGAAAGGGTAACATTCAGCCGTTCAAAACGTGGAGGTGCTTTGGGAGGATAAGGGTAATGAAAAGCTTTTGTTCTTTTAATTGTTGGTGGTATATTTTCCTTAAAATACCGTTTGTAGGCATCTTCATATTCTTCTTTGGAAATTTGTTCTTCAGGGTTTTGGAATTGGTATTCCTCGGGAATTTTTCTTCCACAAGCCTGAGCATACAATATCAAAACGGTTCTTAAAAATTCAAATCCCCCGCCCCCGTCTGTTAAAACATGGGAAAATTCTATGCTTATCCGGTTGTTTTTCACCGGAATTCTGATCAGCAGCTCTCCTTTCGAAAATTTCCGGCAGCATCCCTGATGGTCTGCTACAATAGGTATATGCCGGGGAAGATGTTCAAGGTAGTACCAGAAAAACCCCTTCTTAAGCTGTACCTTATAATATGGAAATCGCTTTTCCGCAGTAAGCAACGCTTTTCTCAGGGCACTGATTTTAACCGGATATTTAAGTACAGCAGTTAATCTGAAAACAGTAGTAACTTCTTTCGTAATAATGGCCGGAAAAATTTTTGCGGCATTATCAAGCGAAAACCAGAACTTTGCGGTTTCGGGAATGATATGTTTTTTGGCAGCCAATAACCTTGCTTAATATAGAATTAATGTTTGTCCATAAAGTCAATTAGATTGGAAAGAGTCTTGGCTAGAATGTTCGCTGGCAAGGCTTGCGAGTTTTGAATGCCAATGTAGAGACGTACGGCCGTACGTCTCTACCAAATATAATCGACTGGCATGAAAAACGAGCGTAACGCAGCCAGCGGACATTCTAGACAGACTCTAATTATTACAAATGTAAGAATAATATAGAGATGGTGTCCAATGAATCCGATAAATTTCTGGTTAAGGGTATGAAAATTCATGCGCTGATTAAAATCCTGAAATGTATTTTTTTTGCTGCCTGTTTCAGAAAAGACTTTATCTATAAGTATTCGGTTCCTCCTCTCGTCAGGATAGGTTTTACTTATGTGTTATCGGTTGCGGCTCTGGTCCCGAAAGGATTTACCCGTATGTTTCCGGTTGCCGACAACGTTTTTGAAGCTCTTCAGG
>JAGXLC010000364.1 GCA_018334875.1 Bacteroidales bacterium
ACTCCGGCCTATATTATTCCCCGGAAAATTTTTGGCATTGAACCATTGGAACCTTCTTTCCGCAAAATACGCATCAAACCCCAGCCGGGTGACTTAGAGCAGGCAGAAATAAAACACCCTACCATCAGGGGATCAATAGAGATAAAATTTCAGAATCGCGGGGATATTTTCTCTATGGATGTAAAACTTCCCGCCAATACCCAATCGGATATCTGTTTGCCCAAAAAGTTCAGAGAATACAGTCTTTTTAAAGACGGAGAAACCGTCAAAGGCAGGGAACAGGAGGATCGCGTGTTAATTGAAGATGTCAGCCCGGGAGAGCATTCATTTGAAATAAAAAAGGAGGAATCATTATGAAAATAAGAAAGGTTTTAATAGTTTTTGTATTGGCTATGATCTCCCAGGTTATCCGGTCTAAGGCATCGGAATCCTCGCAGCCTGATGATCCGCCGAATATTGTACTGATTATGGCTGATGACCTGGGCTACTCCGACCTGGGCTGTTATGGCGGGGAGATTGAAACCCCTAACCTGGATTCGCTTGCTGATAATGGACTACGCTTCACCCAGTTTTACAATGAAGGCCGTTCCTTTCCTACCCGTGCTGCTATACTGACCGGTTATTACGCTCAACAAAATCCCGGTAAGTGGGGTTATTTATTGCCCCATCACCTTGATCAGGCAGGTTATCAAAGCTATCACAGCGGTAAATGGCATATTGGCAATGCTGAACCGCCGGTTGCTCAGGGAGGTTTCGATCGATCTTATTGGACCACTGATCATAACCGCCATTTTTCACCCGAAACGCATTATTTAGACGATCAAAAATTACCCCCTGTTGAAGCGGATAGGGATTATTATTCCACCACTGCCATAGCAGATTATTCCATTAGGTTTCTGGAAGAGCATCAGCGGCAATATACAGATTCCCCGTTTTTCTTATATACTGCCTTTATTGCACCCCATTTTCCATTGCAGGCTCCACAGGAGGACATTGATAAATATCGGGACCGTTATCTGAATGGCTGGAACGCCCTCAAAAGAGAGCGATATGCGCGGCAGAAGGAGCTTGGCTTTGATCTCGGCGAGAACAGTCCCTTTGAGTACCATGTCACTGCTCCATGGAGCTGGCCTGAAAAATGGCTAAAGGATACCATCCCGGGAGAGATGCGTTATGCCAAACCCTGGTATCAGCTAACCAAAAAACAACAGCACCTTCAGGCTACTAAGATGGCCATTCACGCCGCTATGATTGACCGCATTGATAAGGAAGTAGGCCGTATATTGGATCAGCTCAGAGCTATGGGAGTGGCTGAAAACACGCTGGTTCTGTTTCTCTCCGATAATGGAGCTAGTGCAGAGCAGATTATCCGTGGCGACGGACACGATTCCAACGCCCCTCTCGGATCAGCAGAATCCTACCTTTGTCTTGGTCCTGGGTTTTCTACTGCCAGCAACACACCGTTTCGCCGTCACAAGTTTTGGACCCATGAAGGAGGTGTTGCTACGCCCTTGATTGCATATTGGCCAAATGGGATTGGAGATAAGGGAGCGTTTCGTCATTCGATGGGCCACGTTATAGATTTAGTTCCGACCTTCCTGGATCTTGCAGGAATTGAGCGTCTAAAAGAGCGTAATGGATATGAGTTACCGCCAATACAGGGCCGTAGTTTGGTTCCCTTATTTGCAAAAGATCAGAAAATACATCAAGAACTTTACTTTAATCATCGTGGCAATAAAGCCCTCCGCCAGGGAAAATGGAAGGCGGTAATTTCCTCTGACATAGATGGCAGGTGGCAGCTTTATAACATGGAAAAAGACCGCACCGAGCTGAATAATTTGGCGGATGATTTCTACAGGTTTGGCGATCCTTCCTGGAAAGAAGCAAAACAGGAACGCCTCGAGCAAATGAAAGCCCGCTGGAAGGAGCTGAATGAGCTTTATCAGGATCAAGGGAAGGTTGGACTGGATAAGGAATAAAAAACAGGTGTTAATCTTGCTGATGATCAGGTTTTAGAGCGCCCTATAGGCTAAGAAACAACCAAATTATCTCATATAAAATATTCAGATTTTATGAAAATATCACGCCGCCGTTTTTTTCAGATGTTATCCCTGTCTTCTTTGAGCATTGCAACATTTCCCCTCTACAGCATGAAGGGTAAAAAACAGGGAAGAAAATATTATTCAGAGAAACCGATTGATTTAACCACCACTCCGGAATGGACACTGCCGGATGCTTTCATGAGATCCGGGAAGTCCGGTGGTCCATTCGGATGGCCTGAAGTAAGGCCGGAGGCAAAACCCGGTGCCTATTGGTGGTGGCCCGGAAGTGCGGTGACCAAAAAAGACCTTACCTGGAACCTTGAAACCTATCACAGGGCAGGCTGGGGTAATATGGGAGTCATAGGCATTTACGGTGTCAAAGGAGAAGAAGAAAATTTCATTGATGTCTTCTCACCCCAATGGTTCGACATGTTTAACCATGCTTTAAAAGAGGCTGAAAGGCTGAATATGAATATTGATCTGACCCCTTCTTCAGGATGGCGGTGGGGCGGACCCCATGTTACCGAACAGTATGGGGAGCAATCGTTTTCTGTGAAAAAGGGTCGAATTCAGGCAGAGAAGCTTTCAGCAAAAGTCAAGCGTGCCGGTCCGGGAGGCAAGGGGTTGTGTATTAATCCTTATTCACCGGCAGCGGTAAATCATCATCTGAACTGGTTTGAAAAGAAATTTAAAGCAGGACAGGGAGTCCCACCGAGGGCTTTTTACTATGATTCCTTTGAGAATCCGGGCAACTGGTGCCCGGAACTGCCGGAGGCTTTCAGAAAGCTGAGGGGATACAAACTGGAAGATTATGCAGAAGCCCTTGGAGGAGAAGGTGAAACCGAAAAGATACGGCGAGTCATATGCGATTACCGCGAAACCCTTTCGGACCTGTTGATTGGTCGTGTCAGGAATATTGTAAGGTGGGCAGAAAATTATGGTAGCGGATTGCGCATGCAGGCCCATGGAGCACCTGCCAATCTGCTGGATATGTATGGAGCTGCCCAATTCCCGGAGACAGAAATATTCGGAGCCAATAAGTTTGATATTTCCGGGTATCGCCGCGACCCTAAATGGTGCAGGTATGAAGGAAAGATTGATCTGATCAACCAATTTGCCTCCTCTGCGGGCCATGTAACAGGGAAAAATGTGATCATCTCGGAGAGTTTTACCTGGCTGCGCAACCATTACCACACCGCCCTTTCTCACATTAAAGCAGAAGCAGACAACCTGTTTATAAACGGGATCAATGGTATCTATTATCACGGTATATGCTATGCTCCTGAAAATACAGCCTGGCCGGGATGGCTGTTTTATGCCTCCACGCAGGCCAATTATCGTAATTCTATCTTCAGGGATATCCCGGTGCTGAATGCCTATATTACCCGTTGCCAGAGTGAGCTGCAAAGTGGCCGCCCTTATAATGATGTGCTTTTGTATTGGCCCCTATATGACCTGTGGATGGGAGACGGAAATGAGGAATTGCGTTTTCCGGTGCATCATACCGGATGGATCGAGGGAACCCCCTGCGGAGAAGCCGCTCACTGGATGATCCGCAAGGGCTATACCTTCGACTTTCTTTCAGACAAACAATTGGAACAAACCGGATTTAAACAGGGTTCCCTTATTACAGCGGGCGATTTGTCCTACCGCACCCTTTTGATTCCCGCGGCGACTTATATGAAACATGCTACTTTTCAACATCTGGTTGGACTGGCAGAAAAAGGGGCCACTGTTCTTGTCTGGAAGCAATTGCCCAAAGATGTCCCTGGCTGGTATGAACCCGATTCCCGGAGGCAAAAGCTGATGAGTTTGCAGGAAGGATTATCCTTCGATTCAAAAGGTGTTGCGCAGGTTGGCGCCGGACAACTCATTCTCAGTGATCAACTGGACCATTTGCTAGCCATGACAGATATTGACAGGGAACCAATGGCAGATAAAGGTGTGAGATTTATTCGCCGGAAATGGGATAAAGGCATATCCTATTTTATTTCCAATCAAACGGCCGGAAAAGTGGATGGATGGACAGGACTGGGGGCGTCCTGTAAATCTGCCGT
>JAGXLC010000365.1 GCA_018334875.1 Bacteroidales bacterium
CTGTCATCTTTTATTGGCAATCAGGAAGAAAGTATATCTTTATTACCTGTTAACTTCTGCATGTCATGGAAGCTTTATTGATACTTTGAAGTAGAGGCTCTTTTTTGTAATTTCGAAGGTAAAGCCATCTTTTCTATTCACTAAATAAAACACATGAATCAAGAATCTACTTCTCATCTGAAAAATAGAATTCAGGAGCTGGAAAATGAAAATGCCCGGTTAAAAGACATCACCCGGCAAAGTAAAGCGGAGAGGGAGCTTCTCCCCCAAGAGCGGTTGGCTAACATTTTGGAAGGCACCGATGCCGGCACATGGGAGTGGAATGTGCAAACAGGTGAGACCATCTTTAATGAACGCTGGGCAGCCTTTATCGGGTATACCCTTGAAGAGCTTTCACCCACCACCATCGAAACCTGGATGGATCATGCCCATCCCGAAGACCTGGAGAGATGCAAGGCAGAACTGGACAGGCATTTTAAGGGTGAGACCCGGCTCTATGAATGCGAACACCGCATGAAACACAAAGACGGCAGCTGGATATGGTTGTTGGACCGAGGCAAAGTGGTGTCATGGACCGATGACGGAAAGCCCCTGTGGATGTTCGGAACCCATCAGAACATCACCCGGCGCAAACAAGCGGAGATCAAACTGCAGGAAAGCGAAAAAAAATACAGGCACCTTTTTGAAGGGGCACCAATAGGAATTTTCCGTACCAACTCAAAAGGGGAACCGATAATGCTGAACGGTACGATGGCTCATATATTAGGCTTTGAAACTCCGCAGGAAGCCATTGAATTTTATCACAACCTGGCTTCCCAGCTTTATGTTGATCCCCAACGCAGACAGGAGTTTTTGCAAATATTGAGAGATCAGGGATGGGTTGAGAATTTTGAATATAAAGGGAAAAGAAAAGACGGCAAACATATATGGCTTTCCATGACAGCCAAGGTTTCCAGAGAAATTGATGACAATACTTTTGTCATAGATGGATTCACCTCTGATATTACCGGCCGGAAAGAGGCAGAATTCAAACTTCAAAAGAAAAAGGAGGACCTGGAAACTGCAGAAGAAGAATTAAGAGCCTCCAATGAAGAATTGCACGAGGTGAATCAAAAACTGGAAGAACAAAATGATGAATTGGAGCATATCAACAACCGGCTGGAAAAACAAAAGTTCGAGTTGAAACAGGCCAAAGAGAAAGCCGAAGAAAGCGACCGGCTCAAATCAGCTTTTTTGACGAATATGAGCCATGAGATACGCACCCCGATGAATGGCATTATGGGTTTTTCGCAGATGCTCCAGGACCGGGAGTTCGCAACAAACAGACAGAAAGAATTTCTGGATATCATCCACTCAAGCACCAAACATTTGCTCAATATCATCAATGATCTGGTGGATGTGTCAAAAATTCAGGCCAACCAGCTATCAATTCAGGTCCGGCCATTCAGCCTGAATGAGGTCATGCACCAACTCTACAGCACCTGGAACAACCACCTGAATACCAATGGGAAAGATCACCTTGAGCTGAAGATGGACCTGGGCTTGGATCAGGAAGAGAGCCGTATTGAATCCGATTTTCAGCGCCTGCGGCAGATAATGGACAATTTGTTGAACAATGCCATCAAATTCACCGATGAAGGTACCGTCGCTTTTGGTTATACTCTGAGGCATGACCATACATTGCTCTTTTATGTAAAGGATACGGGTGTGGGCATTCCCCCTGATAAAAAAGACTGTATATTTGAGCGTTTCACACAAGCCAGTAATTCTTCCTCCAGATTCTATGAAGGCACCGGACTGGGACTCACCATCTCCAAAAATCTCGTTGAGCTGCTGGGAGGAGAAATGTGGGTGGAATCTGAAGAAGGGAAAGGGTCCGTCTTTTATTTTACCCTGCCTTACAAAACGCAGGTTAAAGACAAAGAAGAAAGGAATGAAGCGGGAAAAGCCGATTACAACTGGCAGGGCAAAACACTGCTTATTGTTGACGATGATCCAACAAGCCTGGAATACCTGAAAGAGATCCTGGCACCCATGGGCGCCACGCTTATTTTAAAGGCAACGGGTGAAGACAGTTTTCAGGCTTTTAAGGATCATGCCCATATAGATCTGATCTTAATGGATATTCGACTCCCTGATATCAGCGGAATGGAAATCATTAAGAGAATACGGCAAACCGACACCGATGTGAAAATCATCGCCCAAACCGCTTATGCCATGGGCGAAGACCGGAACACTCTTCTGCGGGCAGGGGCTGATGATTATATTGCCAAACCCATTGAGATCAACGATTTTTTTCAAGTTATCCATAAGTACATGTAGAAAGGCAATGGATCGATCAACATCGGTGAACAGAACAATTGGAAGAAGGGGTTCAGAAAAAAGGAACAACCACTAATGAAAGAAAAGAAATTTTCTAAAGTTACAGTAAGGGAAAACGGTTCAACGGAACGGGTGAGCATTGCTTCCGAGCTCAAACCGGAAATGGACAGGGAAGTAATTGAGAAATGGCAGTCCCTGTTAGATCTGACTGCAAAACTTATGAATGTTCCCTCTGCGCTGATCATGAAGCTGAACGAGCAGACCATCGAGGTGTTTTTAAAAAGCCAGTCAAAAGGCAATCCCTACAAAGTGGGAGGGAAAGAGGAGCTTATTCATGGATTGTATTGTGAAACCGTTATTGGTAAACAAGAGAAACTGCTGGTGCCTGATGCCAGCAAAAGTGAGATATGGAAAGAAAACAATCCGGATATGGACCTGAACATGATCTCCTATTTGGGTATGCCCCTGAATTATCCGGATGGGGAAGTGTTCGGTACAGTCTGCGTGCTGGACAACAAGGAAAATCATTACGGTCCGCTGTATGAAGAACTGCTGGATAAAGTAAAACAGCATATTGAGACAGATTTAAAGTTGCACCTGTCCAATCAGGAGTTGGAAGAAAAAAACCACCAACTGGAACAGGCCAATGAAATAAATTCTAAGTTTTTGTCTCTTATCTCACATGATCTGCGGGGGTCGGTGTCATCAATGGACCGTTTCATAAAGCTGATGCTTACAAAATTTCATCAGGTCAGCAAAGATGAATTGGGCAGAAATTTACAGACATTAGGGGTAACCACCAATTCCATGTATCAAACCCTTCAGGATCTGTTATCGTGGTCCAAACAGGATTTGCTTCAGTTGGAACCCCAAAAGGAACACGTTGAGCTTAAGTCTGTTATTGATAGGATTTTGGATTTTTTCAAACCCAGAATTGAATTTAAAGAGTTGGAAGTGAGCACGGATTATCCTTCTGATCAGGTTTTTGTCTATGCCGACGCCAATATGCTGGAGACAGCACTGCGAAACATTGTTTCCAATGCTATAAAATTCAATGAATCCAACGGAGCGGTTTATATCGGGGTTTTTGAGACAGCCAGGGGGGCAGAGATCATCATTGAGGATAAGGGAATTGGAATGGATGAAAAGACCGTCAACAAGTTATTTTCTTATGATTATTCCGTGGACCTTGGAAATAAAAACAATGAAGAAAGTTCGGGCCTGGGCCTCATGTTAAGCAAGGAATTCCTTCAGAAAAACGATGCCACGGTATCGGTTTCCAGTACCCCGGGAGAAGGCACCCGGTTTACCATAACTATTTGAAATGTTCACAACGTTCTAATCTCCAACGTTTTGACGCTCAACCTCCAACGTTCAACTTTTTTAACGTTCAACGTTCAACGTATTTAAAGTCCAACTCAACGAATTCAATTTTCGTTATATTTGTAATGATCCATCTTGGTTATAAGGAAGAAGACAGCAAACAGGCGGTGGAAATGAAATCCGGATCGAATCGATACAGGGATTTATCTGATGCCGGGGAACTGAAAAAATTCAGGGACAATAAAGATGATGATGAATAGATCTCATATTTTAAAATATGCGCTGGCAGCCGTTCTTGCTGTCCTGATGGCATGGATGTTTCCCCCGTCGCCGGTAAAAGGCCAGAGCCAAACCCAGGCAGGGGCTCAAACCCAACCGCAGGACACAACCCAGGCCCCGGCACAAAAACCCTGGAAGGACCTCCCCCCGGAGCAGTTCCACCGCATCATGCA
>JAGXLC010000366.1 GCA_018334875.1 Bacteroidales bacterium
GTCGCGTAGCGGCGACATTATGGTAGACCAATAGTCCAGCCTAATGGGATGAGTCGCGTAGCGACAGCATCTTTTTTGAACCACATAGTTATTCTATAGAGTCATGCCTTGACTCGAATGCTTCATACACCAATATGAAATGCCATTTTTTAGATTATATAACCTGGATCTGATCCCCGGGTAACGCCCTCCTAGAGGGCCAATAGCGATAGCAACAATTTCCCGCCGATTAACCAGCGCCTCGTTAGAGTGCGCGACAGATATTTCCGTCTCTGCTCCCGCGGCTATGGTTATAAGCTTCAAATTTCCTCCGGAAGCAACAACTCCCGAATCATCTCAAACAGCAACTTCAGGCAATTCGGTCGGACGGGTGTGATAATGGCAGCATACCGGGTGGGTTTACACAGGCTGAGAATAATAGTTCCTTCTTGCCTGCGCGTTCAATTCCCTTTGATTTTCTTATCTATAACAGAAACAGGCTCTTCTGGCAGCTCGAAGATTTCAATAAATGAAACCAAAAATCCAAAGAGGCAAAGCATCCCCCGCAGGATATTGTAAGTCATCCTTTACAATGTAGCTATTGGGAATATCTGCAACCTGAGATGCTGTTTTGTTTTTACCACCTACCTCAAAAATATATTGACCATTTACCACAAAATCTCCTTTTTTAGGAATGTTAAGCTGATACTGAGTTTCAAGCTGACTGCATAAGAATACTTCTCTTAGTGTTCCTTTAGAAGGTGGTTCTACGGCCATAGCGTAGAGCTGGTTTGTATTATTCAGATAGATTTTTTCAGGTTTTTGTAGGATTGATGTACTAATGCCTGAAGGATGGATCAACCGTATCAACCTGCCTTGCTCAAGAAAATACAGGTAATTAACCAGAGAGTTACGGTGAATTTTACTTTGTTCAGATAATTTGGATAAATTGGGTTTAAAAGGCACGTTTTGAGCGATGATATATAATAATTGAAGCATCTTTTTAGCATTCCGTATATCAAAACCTTGCAATTCGGCCATGTCATATTCCACAATTGTCCGGATAAGTTGTTGAAGGCGCATATGGTAGTTGACCTCAGATTCCTTAAAAAATGGATAATATCCGTATTGGAGATAATCCTGAAAATGTTCCAGTGGCCTAAATTCATGGGGAAACAGACTCCTTAGCGGACCACCCGAAGTAACAATCTCATTCAGCGATAGTGGAGATTGATCAAGAATGCCGATGAATTTTAAATATTCACGGTAGGATAAACCATGCAGCTCGTAGATGACAGCACGACGGCTCAGATCTCCTTCCTGTTTGGCCAGGTCAATAATAGAAGACCCTGTGAATACTATCTGAAGGTCAGGATAAAGATCATACAGTATTTTTATTTCTCTTGACCAGGTGGGATATTTATGAACTTCATCAAGGACCAGAATCTGTCCTCCCTGTTTATAAAAATCTTTGGCTGTTTCAACCAGGGTATGGGATGAGAAGTACAGATCATCCAGCGTAAAGTAAACAGCTTTGGAAGAGGACAGACCCTGGACTTTTAGCCATTGAAGCAAAAGGGTGGTTTTTCCGGTACCCCGGGCTCCTTTAATACCTATGAGACGAGCATTCCAATCGACCTGGTCATACAAATACCTTTTAAAGTATGTGGATACACGACCTTTAAGGGAATCTGACTGTTCTTGTAATTCGTACATTGCATAATTATTTGTGCAAATATATTAAAATTTTGCACATCCAGACATGCAAAATTGTTTTTAATAAATCCTTTAAATAACTTCTTTCCCATAGTCCTTCAGACATACTGGCGAGGGCCAGAACTTTGAGGCGTCCGGAAAAATGAACCGGCTGCAGCTCCTTCCCCCCATCTGACCGATATAATCCCAAACAAAGATTAATAACCCACACCATCGAGGATGAGTCGCGTAGCGACGGCACCTTTTTTGAACCACATAGATTGAATGCCTGCCCGCCGGCAGGTGGGATTGAATGGAGAAGGGCCAGAGCTTGCAGTTAAATATAAGAGTCATTAGGTAGTCATTAATTGTCATTGGTGGTCATTGGTGGTCATTGGTGGTCATTGATTGTCATTGATTGTCATTAATCGTCATTGGTTGTTTTGCCAGAATTATTCTGTAGAGTCATGCAGGCATGACTCGAATGCTTCATACACCAATATGAAATGCCATGTTTTAGATTCTATAACCTGGATCTGATCCCCGTGTAACGCCCTCGTAGAGGGCCAATAGCGATAGCAGCAATTTCCCGCCGATTAACCGGCGCCTCGTTAGAGTGCGCGACAGATATTTCCGTCTCTGCTCCCGCGGCTATGGTTATAAGCTTCAAATGTCCTCCTGATAAATGCTCATACCCGTTTTCTCACCAATTGTTTTATGAAACCGTAGAAAAGAAGGTCAATTATGAAACAATATTAATATTGAACCACATTAGGAACAGAAGAACATATAAGCCGATAATCTGAGGAATGTTACGAGTCTGTAAAGAAATAAGGTAATAAGGTTGGACTTTTTGAGGGGTCCTCTTTGCTACTAAGTTCCTATGTTTGTAAAAACATAAGCTCAAGAATTTAGATTTTGTTAAATTTCGGTGAAAATCAAATTAATGTTTAACTCTAAAAACTCGAGCTTATGAAATCGCAAGTTAACAAATTAAACTTTACCGGTCAAAATTTTTATGTCGGTGTGGATGTTCACAAGAAAAAATGGAAGGTTTAATATATTGAAAAATAAGGTTTTCAATACCAGCATGATTGGATGTGTTTTTTTTAAAAAGATATATCTTTTGACACCATTTTGCCATACAACGGTTCTGCAAGATATATAAAAATATTAAAAACCTTATTTTACTATCTTGGACCTTAGTAGCTCTGAATATGCCCACGTTCACCTTAACCTTATTACCTTATTATCAATTAAGCCTACTTCATCAGAACTTTAGACAAGAAAATATATGAATCGTTTGAGGATTTTGAGCCCCCTCTGACTGATTATAAGATCCTGATATAACGTATTTTGCCCTTCCGTATAAAATAAAATTCTGAAATTTAGAAAATTATTTTTGCTCGTTTAAATATTTTCCTTATCTTGTTAATGAATTTAAACAATTGCCCGGCAGATGAATATGAGTCAACCCACTACCGATGAAGAACCGGAAACAGAAGAATAAGCACATCCATACTTTCCGGCGTGAGTTAAACACGCCGGAAAGTTTTTCTGTCCCCTCCAAACCTTAAATCATTTCTCCAACCTGGACAGATGAAATCTAAATCCGATGTGTCCGGAGAACCATCGATACAATGGAAAAATCAACCAGAACTATCCGAAGGATCATCCGAACAATAGGAAGGCCAATCCGAACTTTTCGATAAATCACCTAAACAATGGGAAAGTCAATCCGAACTGTTCGATGGATCACCCGAACAATGGGAAAGTTAATTGGAACTGTTCGATGAATCATCCAAATAATGGGAAGGTCAATCGGAACTGTTCGACGCATCATTCTCACAATGGAAAATAAAGCCCGGACTATAGGAAAGTAATTCCGAAAAAAGGGAAATGAATTTCTTATAAGGGGAAGTAAATTAGAAATAATGGGGCACTACTCCCCAAAAGGAAGAAAAAATTACAGGAGTGGGGGAAAGAAATTTCGGACAAAGGGTCATTAATTTGGGATAATGGGACGGAACTTCTCCAATGCGGGAAGGTAATTCCAAACAAAGGAAATTCATTTGTCATTCGGTCGTCATTCAATTGTCATTCATAGTCATTCGGTTGTCATTCAGTTGTCATTCAGTTGTATCAGCAAACCATCAGTCGCGTAGCGACGACATTATGGTAGATGAACAATCCTCAGGTAACGCCCTCGTAGAGGGCCAATAGCGATAGCAACAATTTCCCGCCGATTAACCGGCGCCTCGTTAGAGTGCGCTGAAAACGCCAATCAAAAATACATTTGTGCATTCGTGGCCATTAATCTCATCATTCTTTAACCAAAACAGACATACGAGAACACAATAGCCAATAACTTCATTCATATTGCCATTCTATAAAGCATCAAACTAATGAAGT
>JAGXLC010000367.1 GCA_018334875.1 Bacteroidales bacterium
TCTTCAATATTCATTGCTCTCAATTTTTCTCTGAGTTTCCCAACAGCACGGTCAATCCCGGTAATTTCCCCATAAAAATTCTGTAATTCCTCATCCAAATCCGGATAAAGTGCTTTGTCTCTTTCTATAGCTATATGGGGCCCATGAGGCGAGCCAAACCAGATAACAGAAAAAAACGGTTGAGCGCTTTCGTGATGTTTCCGAATGAATTCAATAGCTGCATTCACAGCAATAACGGAGCTTTCCCCATGTTTTTGAACTGCAGTTCCTTCGCGGGAAAGAATGGGATTGTTATCGTAAAAATTGGGCGCTGACAACCATTCATCAAAACCATTGGCACCGGGATTCGTAGGACAATCTTCATATACCGATCCAACATGCCATTTTCCAAAATGACCTGTCACATAATCTGCTTTTTTAAGCACTTCGGCAACAGTTATCTCCTGGGGACGGATCAGGTTTCCCCATTTAAATACTCCCATTCGGTTGGGATGACGGCCAGTCAAAAAACTTGCGCGGGTAGGGGAAGAAACCGGGGCGTGGGCATAAAATTGGTTAAATTGCAAACCCTCCCCGGCCATTTCATCTAAATTTGGGGTTTTAAGCTCGGGATGTCCATTGTAACCGACATCTCCCCAACCCTGATCATCAGCCATGACCATTATGATATTGGGAAGATCTTTTTTATCCTTTTCCTTGTTATTACAACCTATGATGAAAAAAGGCAATACCAATAAGTAATAGCGCTGAAAAATCTCTATAAATTTCATTTTCAAAAGTTTTTATTATAATTCATAACTGTAATACCTCCATTGTAAAAATCCAGTAATTAGAGTCTGTCTATAATATCCGCTGGCTGCGTTACGCTCGTTTTGAATGACAGTCGATTACATCAAGTAAACTCCTGTCATCCAAAACTCGCAAGCCTTGCCAGCGAACATTCTAGACGAGACTCTTTCAAATATCTCTGACTTTATGGACAAACACTAATTAATCTCTTTAAGACATCACGACGGGAAGACCTATCAAATCACTGTCTTTCCCGCTCATAATCAAAATACCGGTCCTGCTGGTTGGGACCCATCTCCAGGGCCTCCTGGTTTGTCCGGGCTCCTGTGCGTTCTGCCCATCGGTTATAAAGACTTTCCAGTTCTTCTGCCAGGTCCGGATGCTCACTGATCAGGTTATTGGTCTCACTCCTATCCGCTTCAATGTTATACAATTCCCACGGCTTGCCCCGTTCAGCTACCAGTTTCCACTGCTCTTTTCTCACTGCACGACTTCCGCGGAATTCCCGGAACATGGGCTGGCGTGGAATATACTCATTCCCTTTAAACAGGGGCATAAGGCTCTTGCCTTCCATAGGAAGAATGTTATTGCCCTGGTAAGTATCGGGATAAGAAGCTTCGGCAGCCTCAAGCAGGGTAGGCATAATATCGATAAGCTGGGCAGGCTTACGGGTCAGGCTTCCCGGCTCCACCACTCCGGGCCAGCGAACGATCATCGGGGTGGAGATGCCACCCTCATGGACCCACTGTTTATAGAGTCGGAAAGGTGTGTTGGATGCATTGGCCCATTCACTGTCATACGTTCGGTATGATTCGGCAGGCCCCGGGGGAAGATCGGGTGTCCGGTTGAAATCGTAGGGACATCCGCCGTTGTCGGAGAGAAACATGACAATGGTATTACCGGCCAGACCTTTGCGCTCCAGATAGTCCATCAGCCTTCCGATCTGCTGATCCAGGCGATCTATCATAGCTGCATAGGTGGCCATCAGCAGTTGTTCCTCCTCTTTTTCTTCCCGGCTTAGCGACTTCCAGGAAGGAACAATGGGATCCCTTTCTGACAGCTCCCATTCAGGCTTTATAAGCCCCAGGTTCTTCATCCGTTCGTATCTCCGCTCCCGAAGCTTATCCCATCCCATGGAGTATTTTCCTTTATATTTTTCGATCTCTTCCTGAGGAACCTGCAGGGGAAAATGGGGTGCATTGTGGGCCAGATACAGAAAGAACGGTTTATCCTTTTGCCGGTTGTTCAGAAACTGAAGGGTATAATCCGTAAAAGCATCGGTGGAATAAAAATCATCCGGCACATCATAAGGTTTCCTGCCCAGCCGCATGTAATTCTCGCCCGTGCCAAAATCCTCTCCTGTAAAAAAGTTGATGGCGCCTCCCAGAAAACCAAAGAAACGATCAAATCCCCGGTCAACAGGAGTTCCTTGTTCATCCTGCCAATGACCCAGGTGCCATTTACCGGACATCATGGTGGAATAGCCTGCTTTTTTTAAAGCCTCAGCCAGGGTTAGGTTGTTGGTTGTATCCCTTAGCAAATCGGACTGCTGATGGTAAAGTCCGGTAAGAAGACTGGCGCGGGTGGGAGCGCTCTTGGAGGTATTGTAAAATTGGGTGAACCGCATGCCCTCTTCGGCCAGCCGGTCAAGGTTGGGGGTGTTGATCTCCCCTCCGTAGCAACCGATATCGCTGTAACCCATATCATCGGCCAGGATCAGGACAATATTCGGTCGTTCGTCGTTCCCCGGCTCAGCCGCCTTACCGTTCAGACGTATCATACAAAAAACAGTCAGTATAATGAGTATCCGCACCGTTTTGATGGATCGCTCGCTTAAAGGTAATCTGGAAAGGATTGTCATGGCATTTATAGGTTTTGCTTTACATTTCTAACCCGAATAATCCAAACTAATATATTAAGGATATTGGAAATTTACAACTTTATCGGTGAATTATCATCTAACAGGATGTTTATTTTCCCTTTACCTATTAACAAACAACTTCATCCCACCCTTGCCTTTTTCAATATAAAATCCTATCTTGGAAAACTCAAAGCAATCAAATTACCGCATTATGAAAAAGCAAATCATAACCATTTTCATGGCCCTTGGCCTGTTAGGGCTTTCCTGCACACAGGAAAAAGAGACAAAACAGGAAGATCAGTTTCCGGAAGTATCCGGGCCGGTGCAGCTCACCGACGGACCCGAAGAACATTTGTTTGCCAGCTATTATGGCATCAATTCATGGAGCGCCGACCAGCGATTTGCAACTGTACTGGAAACAGACATCCGGCACAGCCTGCCTACTGAAAATGATCCGGCCACGTTGGGGATGATAGACATGGAGACCAAAAAATTTATCCCTTTGACAAAAACGAGGGCCTGGAATTTCCAGCAGGGATGTATGGCTCACTGGCTGGGTAGCTCTCCCGATTCATTGATCGTGTTTAACGATCTGAGGGATGGGCGATTTGTCTCAGTGGTCATGAACGTTCACTCCAAAGAGGAGGTTAGAACACTGCCTTTCCCGGTTAGCGCCGTGGCACCGGACGGGAAAAAGGCGGTAAGCATCAATTTTTCACGGTTGCGCATTACACGCGAAGACTATGGATATGGCGGGCAGGGACAAGACCCCCTCAAAAACGAACGGTTCCCTGAAGACGACGGACTGTTCCTGGTGGATCTGGAAACAGGAGACAAAGAACTGTTGGTCTCCATAGCCGATATACAGGAAATGGTACCCGAAATTCCTGAAGACGGCCTGGAATACTTCAACCACACCCTGTTCAGCAAAGACGGCAGCAAGATCATGTGGCTGGCCCGTGCCATTCCTGAACGCAATACAACGGCTTTCGTGGTTGACCGCGAAGGCAGCAACCTACAAAAATGCTTTCCCGAAGGCTGGGGTGGCTCCCATTTCGACTGGCTTAACGGGGATACACTAATGATCACGGCCAATTATAAAGAAGAAGTGTACAGCCACGTGATGTTCACTGCCGGCCGGAAGGATTATCAGAGACTTGGCGGGGGCCTTCTGGATTATGACGGCCACGGGACCTTCTCCCCCAACGGAGAATGGTTCATTACCGATACCTATCCCAACGGGCTTCGTGAACAACAGTTATTTCTGATGAATATGGACAACCAGGCGGTACTGCCATTGGCTCGTTTTCATCAGCCATCCGAATACCGGTCTGGCTGGAGGTGTGACCTGCATCCCCGCTGGAGCCCGGATAGCGATATGGTTGGCTTCAACTCAACGCACAGTGGCTCTCT
>JAGXLC010000368.1 GCA_018334875.1 Bacteroidales bacterium
GAATTTTGTGGTCAAATTTTTTATTTTCGTAACAAATCTGTAATAAAAACAGGATGAAAATTCTTATCAAACGCATCGCTGCCCTGGTAAATGTTCTGGACGATCCTCCGGATTGGATAGCAGGGGAAGATATGGGTGAACTGAAAATCCTGGATAATGCTTACCTGCTCATAGAAGGAGGAAAAATCAGCGATTATGGTGAAATGGAGCATCTTATCCCTCAACATGAAAAAGATGCTGAGGTCATAGATGCAGAAGAAAGATTGGTATTTCCCTCATTTTGTGATTCACACACGCACCTGGTTTATGCAGGCAGCCGGGAGATTGAGTATGGTGATAAGATAAGAGGTCTTTCCTATGAAGAGATTGCCCAAAGGGGAGGAGGTATTGTCAATTCTGCCAGGCTCCTGCAGCAGACATCCGAGGAATCTCTTTATCAGCAATCTCTTAAAAGAATATATGAGATTATGGCCCAGGGAACCGGTGCTGTGGAGATAAAAAGCGGATACGGCCTTACGGTAAAAGATGAACTGAAGATGCTGCGGGTAATCCGACGATTGCAGGAAAATACCCTGCTTACCGTTAAATCTACTTTTATGGGCGCACACTCCATTCCGCCGGAATACAGGGAAAATACGGATAAGTTTGTGGATATTGTTGTAAATGAAATGTTGCCCGAGGTTGGTAAGCAAAAACTGGCCGATTATGTGGACGTGTTTTGCGACCGGGGTTTCTTTACAGTCAAACAAACGGAAAGAATACTGGATGCGTCAGCAAAATACGGATTGCGCCCCAAGCTACATGCCAATGAACTGGATTATTCAGGCGGAGTCCAGACAGGAGTAAAGTATAATGCCTTGTCGGTGGATCATCTGGAATATACAGGTATAGAAGAAATAAAAGCCTTGCTAAATTCGCAAACCATGCCCACCATTTTGCCGGGGGCTGCTTTTTTTCTGGGGCTGGTACATCCGCCGGTACGGAAGATGATCCGGGCAGGGCTGCCTGTAGCCATTGCTTCTGATTACAATCCGGGGTCTTCTCCCACAGGCAATATGAAACTGATGATGTCGCTGGGTACCATACAACTCAAGATGTTGCCGGAGGAAGTGATCCATGCCGCTACCATCAATGGAGCTTACGCCATGGGCGTTCAGGAAGAACTGGGCAGCATTACGAAGGGAAAGAGCGCCAATATCTTTATAACAAAGCCCATCCCTTCCTATCAGTTTATGCCTTATGCCTATGGCAGCCATCTTGTGGATAAGGTGATTCTGAACGGAGAGGTGCAGGATCTTTGTCTGTAATGATAGAAAATGCCTGCCCGCCTGCTGTCGGGCAGGCATTCAATCACTCAATCACTCAATCATTCATGCATTTTTTTACAACCATAAAAAAAGAAATAACCCAAAAACAGAAACGACCTATGGAAGAAAAGAAACTCCTGGAATGCGTCCCCAATTTTAGCGAGGGGAATAACATGGAGATCATCCGGCAGATAACCAATAAGATTGAATCCATCGAAGGGGTGGATCTCCTGGATGTGGATCCCGGAAAGGCTACCAACAGAACGGTGGTTACATTTATCGGCACGCCCGACCAGGTAGTGGAAGCTGCCTTTAATGCTGTAAAGAAGGCATCCGAACTCATCGATATGCGCCAACACTCCGGAGAACATCCCCGTTTTGGAGCAACCGACGTATGCCCGCTGGTACCTGTTTCAGGCCTTACGATGGATGATGCAGTAGAATATGCCAGAAACCTTGCCCAAAGGATAGGGGAGGAGCTCAAAATTCCGGTATATTGCTATGAATATGCAGCTTATGAAGAAAAAAGAAGAAACCTGGCCAATTGTCGTTCCGGTGAATATGAGGGAATGAAAGAAAAATTGGCCGATCCCGAATGGAAGCCTGATTTTGGTCCCGCCGAATTCAATGCCAGGTCAGGTGCCACGGCTGTGGGTGCAAGGGATTTTCTGGTGGCTTATAACATCAACCTCAATACCACTTCTGTCAGACGGGCCAATGCTGTTGCTTTCGACATCAGGGAGAAGGGAAGGATAAAAAGGGAAGGCGGCAAGATAACCGGCAAGCCTGTTCTTGATGAGAACGGAGAAAAGGTATGGATACCGGGTTCCTTAAAAGCCGTTAAAGGCATTGGCTGGTATATTGAGGAATATGGTATTGCCCAGATTTCACTGAACCTTACCAATATAAGCGTTACTTCAGTACACGAAGCGTTTGATGAAGCTTGCAGACGTGCTCAGCTGAGAGGCCTTCGGGTCACCGGTTCCGAGCTTGTGGGGTTGATTCCCCTGAAGGCCATGTTGGAGGCTGGCAGATATTTTCTCAGGAAACAAAAAATATCCGCCGGCGTACCGGAAAAGGAGCTCATTAAAATAGCTGTTCGTTCTCTGGGCCTGAATGATCTGTATGAGTTTAAACCCGAAGAAAAGATCATTGAATACAAGCTTCGGGACAAATCCAAAAAGAAACTGGCGGATATGAGCGTTTCGGATTTTTCGGATGAAACGGCTTCCGAATCTGTTGCCCCGGGTGGCGGTTCGGTATCTGCATATATGGGTTCCCTGGGTGCAGCCCTGGGTACGATGGTAGCCAATATTTCATCTCATAAAAGGGGATGGGATGACCATTGGGAAGAATTCTCCGGTTGGGCGGAGAAGGGCATTGCGCTACAGGCTGAATTAATCCACCTGGTGGATGAAGATACCAAGGCCTTTAATAAAATTATGGATGCCTTTAAACTGCCTGCAAAAACTGATGAAGAAAGAGAAAACAAGAACAAGGCCATTCAGGAAGCTACCAAGAATGCCATCATGGTTCCCTATAAAATTATGGAGACATCGTATAACGCGCTGGAAGTGATTGAAGCCATGATAGAACATGGAAATCCCAATTCTGTGACGGATGCAGGTGTCGGTGCACTGGCTGTACGCTCAGCAGTAAAAGGCGCTTTTATGAATGTACAGATCAATGCCAGGGAGCTGGATGACAAAGCCTTCGTTGAAGACATAATCAATAAAGGAAGAGCAATTGAACAAAAAACGGAAAAAAAGGAAAAAGAAATTCTCAATAAGTTGGAACAAAGAACGGGATAAAGAAGGACAAGTCTGGTTTAAAAAGCCATTGTTTTGGTTACTAGGCGACTGTTGTAGTGTTTTGTTTATCAGTAAAATATTTTTTGTATGTATAGCTAATAAAGCCGCCTTCTTAGACAGTTCCAAGGATTCCATCTGTTTTTATTCGGAGCGTCCCGGTTTTCTAATCGGGATTTTGTTATTTAGAACCATTTTAAATAAGCAAAGAAGTGAAAATTTCCAGAACAATATTGCGCATTATAATTTCCACCCCTGAAAAAAAACAAATTAAATTTTAGATTTTTAGGGTATTTTTCTCTTATCGGTGTCTCTTTTCGAGAGGATAAAATCATGTGTTTTATGACAGTTTAAAATTTAACTCGAATAATTCAAGAATTATTCCTGTCTCCGACAGCGACTAAGGTTCACTAAAATTTTTTTCAAAAATTTAAGTTTACCTAAGTCGGGGTTAACCAGCATTTTATTCATATTTATAAAAATTTATGAATAATGGTTAAAATGATGTTTAAAATTCAAAAAAATCATATTTTTGATCATGATAAAATGTATATTTTAATCCGAAACCTTAAATTTATGTTTATGAGAAAGCTAACTTTTCTTTTGACTTTTGTGCTGTTTGTCGGATTTTCGGCATCGGCACAAATGCAGATTACGGGAACGGTCACCAATGCAGAGACGGGTGAGCCGATTCCCGGTGTATCGGTGGTTGTTCAAGGTCAAACAACCATTGGTACTTCTACTGACATGGACGGGAATTATTCCTTACAGGTCCCCTCCGATGCCGAGACACTTGTTTTTACCTTTGTAGGAATGCAAAGGGTAGAAGCGGATATTGATGGCCGTTCAACCATTAATATCGAAATGGTTCCTACCGTTGAAGAAATGGAGGAAGTAATAGTTCTGGGTTATACCTCAAGGGGTAAGAACCAAATTACCGGATC
>JAGXLC010000369.1 GCA_018334875.1 Bacteroidales bacterium
TTGTTTTCCCTGCTGAAGAAAGGAAGGATGCTGCCTGCCGGAAGGGTTAGCGGGTTATTGTCAACTGTTAGCCGGTTGAAAGGCAGATGCAGGATATAATTTGGAGAGTCAGCCATCTGGTTGATCCGGTCTTCCGTGCAGGGAAGGTAATGCCTGCTGTTGAACCAACCTTCATAAGCATCGGTACGTCTTTTGATATACATCCATTGATTGTTGACCTCAAGAACCTCAAAATCTTCTCCGAACAGCACCTGGTCGGTCATTTCGCTTTTTTTTGTCGGTGCAGCCCTCAGCGGGATCAGGGGATTTAAACAAATTCCGAATTTCATTTCATGGTTTTTGTTCAAATATAGGAAATTTATACAGGAGATGGATTGGTTGATGATTGAAGATGGAGGGAGTGTACGTAAACGTAGAAGTTTCAGAATGATTTCGCATTGATCTGGCCGGTCATCCCAGCATTAAGCGGACAACAAAATATCAGATATTAATTCTCTATTATTATCTGGTTATGATATAGTTTCATTAATAAGGTAATAAGGTTCAGGTTATGGGTGTGATTCAAGGCTACTAAAGTTTAAGATACATAAAATAAGGTTTTTAATAATATATTTCAAATATGTTAAGACCTAATGCTGATGAAGCTAATAAAAAGAAAAGGGTTTGGGAAGATTTACCGGTCAAGTAGCTTCTAAATTTGGTGGGATCGTTACTGGAATAAGATATTATAGGAAAAATCCATCAACTTGGGAATAAAATCCAGCCCGTTGCTCTTTAAAGCCTTATTTTCCTTATATTAGACCTTAGTAGGATAAAGGCCCCCTACTCCCGCATCAACCTTATTACCTTATTTACCGCGAATTGTTTTTTGATAATGTTTTATAAACAATGCATATTCATCTGCAAAGCTCACTACCTTATGATGTTGGGATTGGTTCAAAATGTATTTGCAAACCCTGTCAATATCAGATTTTGATACAGTAAAAGCAGAACAAGATTGCTGCCATGCAAAATGTCCCCTTGTAAGAATATTTTCATTTATAAAATTTTCTGAGCTATCCGCAACAATATTTGCCAGTTTTTGCTCTGAAATACCGGGATCACGGGAAACCAGGAAATGCACATGCTCGGGATTGGCATGAATTGCATACATCCTAGAAGCATGGTTATTGACTATCCCGGTCATGTACTTTTCGATACGGATACGATTTTCCTCTCTTATGAGGGATTCACGCATTAATGTTGTAAATATAAAATGCGTGTACAAATTGTTAAATTCTACCTTCATGGCAATAAGATAATAAGGTCAATGACTGAGACGGTACTTCATAGCCGCTATGGTTAAAGATATAAAAATATGGTTTTCATCAATTATTTGCAAATCTTTTACATCAGTATTCAAAAAAGGAGTTATCACATATTGAAAAATTTAAATTTTAAAACCTTATTCGTTCTATTTTAAACCTTAAGGATCCACCATCCCGCACCAACCTTATTACCTTATTCCCCCGAACAAAATCAACCATTGAACAATGAAGATTTTATTTAGTTATACCGGTCTGAAAAAAAAGCATACCGTAACAAAATTTTTACTTTTGTAGAGTTAATTTTGAATTAATCCGGAAGGGTATGAGAAAGCTTTTTTCTTTTGTAAAGGATAAATACAGCAACATCTTCAACGGCGTGTTGTTCATGCTTACCATCGCAATTGTTGTTGGTTTTTTGCCCAGGGAAGGCAAATTCAAGTATGAGTTTAAAAGAGGAAAACCCTGGATGCATGAAACTTTGATTGCTCCTTTCGATTTTCCTATATATAAAAGCCAGCAACAGATAAAGTATGAGCGGGACAGCATACTGGAAAATTTCAGGCCCTATTTTCGTTACGACAGTACGATCCATAAAAGACAGTTAGAGCAATTTACAGAAACATACAATGCAAGGCTAAAGGAAGTTTTCCACGAAAAATATACGGGAGATGAGCTAAAAGAAGCTTATACAAACAGCAATTTTGAAAAAAGGACCCAGCGATTTTATAATTATGTCCTGGAGTTGTTCAGAGATGTATATGGCAAAGGTATTGTGGAGGTTCCGGAAGTTTATGGCAATCTGGATCAGGATTCGGAAATTGTACTTATAGAGGATAATCTGGCTGAAGAACATCAATACTCCGAATTCTATGATCAGAAAGAGGCATATAAATATGTGATCAGCCATGTGGAACAGTACGTGGAGGATTTGAATTTACAAGACGACAAACAGGCGGATTTTTATGAAGATTTGAATTTTTACGATTTTATTAAGCCCAATGTGCTCTATGATCAGGAAACCTCTCAGAAAGTAAGACAAAGCATGCTTGAGAATGTATCCATTACAAAAGGGATGGTTCAGGCAGGAGAGCGGATTGTCTCTGAGGGAGAAGTGGTGGATTCCACAGCCTACCGGATATTGGAATCCCTGCAAAGAGAATATGAACAGCGGCTGGGCGAAGATTATCAATATGAGATCATTTTTCTGGGACAGTTTATTTTTGTATTCGCCGCAATATTTGTCCTGTATTTGTTCCTGTATCATTTCCGGTTTGAAATCCTTCAGGACAGTATGAAAACGCTGTTCATTCTTCTGCTGGTGATTCTTATGGTTTTTGTTTCCAGCTATACTGTAAAACTGAGGCCTGAAGTATTCTATATCATCCCATTTGCAATTTTACCCATTATCATCCGCTCATTCTATGATGCAAGATTGGCATTATTCATCCATATCATTACAATAATGTTGATTGCATCATTCGCTCCTCATAGTTTTGAGTTTATATTCCTGAATTTTATTGCAGGAATTGTTGCGATTTTTAGTCTCACCAGCCTGAGCCGCCGCGGAAAGCTATTCTTATCGGCCGCTATGGTGGTGGTCAGCTATATTTTTGTGTATTTTGGTATCTCAATCACCCAGGGGGGGAATATAGAAGCAGTGAATTGGGTGAATGTAGGGTATTTCGGCATCAATGGCGCTCTGGTGCTTGCTTCTTATCCCTTGATTTTTGTCTTTGAAAAGACTTTTGGCTTCCTTTCGGATGTGACCCTTATGGAACTTTCTGATACCAACCAGCCGTTATTGCGAAGGTTATCCGAACAAGCCCCGGGTACTTTCCAGCATTCCATGCAAGTGGCAAGTCTGGCGGAAACTGCCGCTTATCAGATCGGCGGCAACACATTATTGGTGCGTACAGGAGCGCTGTACCACGATATCGGTAAGATGAAAAATCCCATCTATTTTATAGAGAATCAGGATACCGATTTTAACCCCCATCAGCAATTGGAATTCCGGGAAAGCGCCAAAATAATTATCAACCACGTTAAGCAAGGGGTTGAATATGCTTCCCGCTATAAGTTGCCCGGTCCCATTGTGGATTTCATCCGTACCCATCATGGTACTACAAGGGTACATTATTTTTACAAGAAGTATCTACAGGAATACAACGAGGATGAAGTGGATGAATCGCAATTTACCTATCCCGGCCCCAAGCCCTTCTCCAAGGAGATGGCTGCGCTGATGATGGCAGACGCTGTGGAAGCTGCTTCCCGAAGTTATAGCCATCTGGATGAAAAGACAATTAATAATCTGGTCGATCAGATTATTGATTCCCAGCTAAATGGAGGTCAGTTTGAGAATGTTGACGTTACTTTCCGGGAGATTACCATCATACGGGGTATCTTCAAGAAGAAACTGCAGAATTTTTACCACGCAAGAATTAAATATCCTAAATGAGAAGTTGGCAATTCGCAAAAAATCAGTTGACAATTTCAAATGCCCTTATTGTTAGTCTAATACGTAATTCTTGGATAGGTGTTGGAGTTTAAGCTATCAATTTGTCATAAAATGATATTTGGGTAAATCTGATGCTTCAAGAATGAATCCCCGGCCAACCTGTTATTTTAGATCTTTATAGCAGAACCACCAGTCGTAACAGTTGGTTAGATCCCTTCTTTTATCTGCGGTATTAACATCTGCAGCAGGAGGAATGATGCCCTTTTCTCCGATCAGTTCATTTTCCGGCCAGTC
>JAGXLC010000370.1 GCA_018334875.1 Bacteroidales bacterium
TATTAATTTTATGGGAAGTGCTTGTAAATATCCTTTCTGTGGGCAAATGCTGCGAAAATAATGGTGCTATCTCCGACAGCATTCCCAATTTTTTCCAGGCAACCTTTTTTGTTTCATTCCTTCGGATTTTAAGTTAATATGTGAATTTGAAGCATCCGGACTCACATCACGGTTATAATGTATCATACCTTACCGGGCAAGCCAAAACCAAACAGGATGCTTTCAAGGAATTTAATGTGTTTCCGTTTTGGCTTGTCCAAATTGGCAATTACATTTCGTATTAAAAACCTTATTTTTCTTTATATTAAACATTAGTAGCCATAAGGCATCTCCCCATCCCTTAACCTTATTACCTTATTTTTTTACATCCAGCTGTTATATGCTTCCGGAGAATAAGGTAATAAGGTTGATTATCATTGGGTATTTCATGGCTATTAAGGTTGAGCAACTAAAAATAAGGTTTTCTGTAAGCCGCTATTTGTGCAATATATTGAAATGGTTGTTTTGAAATAAAATCCGCTTGCAGTAATCTTATACAACAAAAGCATGACCGAAATGCGGGTTTAGTTTCGCTGAGCCTTATCGGGGTTCATTTGCCCATAAATAAACAATAATCAAATGAAATTGTTTTCAAAACAGATCCACTGAAATATTCTGAACGAAGGCGGTATAGGTGGTCTCGTCCTCTACATGGGCCATGGATAACACCATAATCACAGGCACTTCTTCACCACTCGTATTGGTGATATTTACTTCCTTGCGCTCGCCCACAACCTTGTCCTTATTGGGATTCAGCAAGCGTTCTATAAAATCATCCTGGTTACTCCCATTGGGGAACAATTTATTGAGGTTTTTTCCGAGTATCATGGGTTTTTCTATCTGCCAGAGTTCTTCAGCGGCTTTATTGAAAAATTTAACGGTACCTTCCTGGTCAATGGTTAATATTGCGTCGGATGCACCTTCCAGCGTTCTTTCATTGCGCAGCTTCTCCTTCTCCATATCTTTAAACCGCTGTTTCACTTCTTCACGTGCTTCCTCAAGTTTCTTGGTCAAGTCGGATTGCGCCTGTTTTAGCTTCTTTTCCTGCTCCCTAAGCATCTCAGCCTTTCTGGCGGTTTCTATCTCCATCTTACGGCTCTTGGTAATATCATGTCCCACATAAATGACCTTGGAAATATCCCCGTAAATGTCCAGAACGGGTGAAAGCGTAACCTGTAGCCAAACTTCCTTTCCGCTTTTGGTCTGATGCCTCATCTGATCCTCATATATCTCTCCCTGTGCCACCTTTTCCCAGGTTTCTTTCAGGTCATTCAGATCTGCCTGTGGCACAAAATCAAATATGGTGCTGCTGGTCAGCTCACTCTCCGAATATTCCATCAGATTGTTGAAGTTCTCGTTTGCTTCAAGGACATCACCTGAAGGCAATAATTCAACCTTTTGACTGGCCTGGTTGAGTGCCTGGATCTGACCCTCATAGTCAAGACTCTGCTTTTTCTGTGAGGTGGTATCGAGGCCCAGATAGAGGATCTTTTCAACACTTCCGTCATCTTTTCTCATACAGGTATAAGTGGACATGGTCCAAAGGTCTTTTCCCTGCTTGGTAACATGTTTCATGTAATCCTCAAAATGCCTCCCTCCATGTGCCAAACTGTCCCAAAGCTCATCAAACCACGACCGGTCTTTCTCATCAATAAACTCGGAAATATGTTTTCCTTCCACCTCCTTATTGGACTCATACCCCAGTTTATTAATGAATTTGGTGTTTGCATATAGCAAATATCCCTGGGGATCGTACTCAGCATGAATCATTGTGTGGCTTACGGCATTGGAAAAAATAACAAACCGCTCGCTCTGACGGGCAGCTTCTTCCTGGGTGGCTTTGAGCTCTTCCATGTTCTGCCGCATCTCTTCCTCCTTGGAAGCCAGCTCTTCAGCCTGCTTCTGCGATTCTTCCAAAAGACGTGAAGTTTTCGCATTGATCTTTACATTGGAAATGGTAGAAGCAACACTTTCCCCTACTTTTTCAACAAAATCAATCACGTATTGCTCCATTCCGTGGAAAGAGGCCAGTTCTATGGCCCCATGAATTTGTTCATTGACTATCAGGGGAACTATCAAAAGGGCATCCGGTGTCGAATGGCCCAGACCGGATGTGATATTGACATATTCCTGGGGTAATTCAGTGATATAGGTTGTCTCCTCCTCCATAACCGTTGCCCCCATTAAACCTTCACCCATTTCCACCCTTTTATCGGGGAATTTCCTCCTGTCATAAGCATAGCAGGCTTTCATCTCCAAATGCTTATCATTATCCTCTTCTCCTTCAATAATAAAGAGGGAGCCCTGTACGGCACCGATATATTTCACGAGATTACTGATGACCTGATAAGAGATTTCCTCCAAATCGTCCGTTTCCTGGCGTAATATCTCTCCAAACTTAGCCAGTCCTTCCGAGGTCCAGTGGCGCTGTTGGTCTTCTTTTCTTCGTTTCTCCTCTTCTTCCTGGTTTTTCTTCAATTCGTCGCGCAGCGACATAACCGCTCTGCCCAGTAAATCTTCATCGTCCTGAATTTTGTACTCGGCATCCGTATTGCCTTTTCTTAGTTGTTCTACAAAATTATACAATTTGTAGATCTTATTGTGTTCCCGTTCCAGGGATTCCTGCAAATTCCGTGATGTATCAGCATACTTGCGGCCAAGGAGATAGGCATACAATGCCAGAACCACCGGAGACAAATCAAGAATAATGTAAGCCGGGTGCCGGCTGTGCATTTCTCCGATCTGTTCCAGTGTAAGATTCAGTAAAACAATATCGAGTAAGATTACTAAAAGTATGGTGGCCAGACCAATGATGAATCCACTCAATGTATATTTCAGGACTATTTGTTTATCACTTGTTATCGACATCAGAGAAAACCATTAATATTTTACGCACAAGATATTTTCACATTAAAAAAATGTAAATGCATTTGCCTGTTTACATTCTTTGTTCCTGCTATACTTTCCAACGAAAAAGAAGGCACAAGGGTTTCATTTTCTTCCATTCTTCCCGCCCCTCTCCTTTCAAACGATCATTTCCTTCAAATCTTCCTTAAACGACAGATCAATGAGCATGTTTTATTATAGCAACAGGGCTTCGGGGCATCTCATGCTTTTACCGGTATTTATAACTTGTGGCAACATATTTTGCCATATCCTGTAAGGGAAGTATTTTATCCACAGCATTTATCTCCACAGCCTCTTTAGGCATGCCATAAACCACACTGGATTTTTCATCCTGTGCGATGGTTCTGGCTCCGGCCTGCTTCATCTCCAGCAAACCTGCAGCACCATCTCTTCCCATACCGGTAAGAATGATTCCCATTGCATTTCTGCCTGCATACCGGGCCACCGAACGAAAGAGGACATCCACCGAGGGCCTGTGGCGATTAACCATCGGTCCTTCTTTAACTTCCAAATAGTAGCGGGCACCGCTTCTTTTCAGTAAGGTATGATAATTCCCGGGAGCAATCAAAACGTGCCCCCTGATCAGGGAATCGCCGTTGACAGCTTCCTTTACCGTTACGCGACATGTCTCATCCAGGCGTTCTGCAAATGAACGGGTGAATTGTTCAGGCATATGCTGGACAATAACGATGCCGGGACTATCAACAGGGAGCTCCTCAAGGAATTTCGCAATGGCTTCGGTACCTCCGGTTGAGGCTCCAACAGCCACAACCACCTCAGTAGTCTCCACCATGCTTTTGGCGGCGCTTTTGGGCAGAACCGCATCGGCAGTATGCTTGGGCTCTACATGAATGCTGGGCGTTGGAACGTTTCTCCGCTTCATGGAAGAAACAGCCGCAGCCTTAATTGCGTCACATATTCGGATTTTTGACTCCTGGATGAACTTCCTGGAATCCATACGCGGCTTGGTAATGATCTCCACCGCACCAAATTCCAGCGCCTTGATGGCACTTCGGGTACCCTTTTCCGTTAAACTGGAAATGATCACCACTGGCATGGGATGTTGCGACATAATTTTCTTCAAAAAGGTGAGCCCATCCA
>JAGXLC010000371.1 GCA_018334875.1 Bacteroidales bacterium
TTTGATCCACCGGACCCTGGCCTGCTTCACCTTTAGAAGGATCAGCCGTTCCCTGGAATTCTTCCAGGGCCTGCAGGTCCCAGTTGAAAGTGACCGGCTTCAGCTTCAGGATGAACTCCAGCCCGGGCACATCCGGTGTGATGTTGGTCTTGAAACGGCCGTCGGAGAAGTTGGACCAGCCCACAGATCCTCCTATTTGGGTGATATCTCCGTTGCCGATTCTGATGGTATTGCTTTTGTTTATCGTGGCTTTGTTTCTAAGTGCCCGGAGTTGGTGTAATATTTAAAGAGACAATTGCCTGTGATTTATAACCATTCTTTAATCATGCCATCAATGATTTTATTTTGCATGAATCCCCAAAACCAACTCCTATTATTTGATTTATGCACCGATTGTAAGTCCGTTCAATTTTTTTGAGACAGGTAAAAGCGTAAGATTTTCATTGGGAGGTTCCTGATTTTTTTTCTATATTTATTTAAAGGCTTGATGTGGTTAACATCTAAAGTGAACTGATATTTCAGCATGCTCAAGGGAATATAGCCCTTTTTAATGACTGCTTCAGGCTAAAAATAGATGTTATGGAAAGAGTAGTTTGCTTCATTCTGTTTTCTTTGATCATACAATTGAATGGATTTTCATTTCCGGGTGGGCAAAATTCAACCGGAGCCGGAGGAGATATCTCTTTTGGCAAAATACTCGTTACTGAAACTTACGCAAAACAGAACTGGGTCAATGCGACTGTAGCGGAAGGCGATACTTTATGGTCGGTTACTACCGGGGGATTCTTAAAATGGTCAAAGGACGGTACTTTGTTAGAGCGATATTATCCAAAGGACGGACTGATGCATATTTGGTCAACGGCTTTGGCCATTGACAGCAGCGGGAACAAGTGGATTGGAAGTAAATACGGATGTTTGTCCAAATTTGACGGGCAGAACTGGAGTATTTTTGATCTTTATAAAGATTGGGCTGGAACTCCCGAAATCCGTTCAATTGTTGTAGATTCCCTTAATAATCTATGGGTTGCAGCTGGGAGTGATTTGGTGTTTTTTGACGGAAGCTTTTGGACCAAATACACTTCTGAAATAGATGGCAAAATCTATTCCCTGGAAATGGATAAGAATGGTATACTCTGGCTCGGGACTCATAATGGAGTCTTTCGTTTCGATGGAGAAGAATTTATAAAGGAAGAAGGTCCTGCTCCTGTTTATGATATTGCAATTGATGAGAACAATAATAAATGGCTCGCTGCCGGTCCTTTTATTTCAAAGATTGAAGGATATAATAATTCATCGTATTATAGTTATAGAATCGATTCTTATTTGGAAATTGAACCGTGGATAAGAACGATAGAAGTTGACGATGGTATGATTTGGTTGGGTTCATATAACTATGGCATCATTCAATTTGATATAGAAAATGACAGGATGGTTAATCTTAATACCGGCAATTCCGGCCTGTTGCCCGGAAGAGTGCAGGATATCTTTATATCGGAGAGTGGCGATACATACTTTTCGACCGGTGATTTGGATACAGAGGGAGGTATTACAAGATATAACAAAGGAAACTGGAAAACATACAAAACTGAAAGTCCGTTTGCCCATGATTTTGTGATGTGTTTACATGAAGACCAGCAGCAAAACATCTGGGCTGGTACTTATGGAGCTGGAGCATCTATGTTTGATGGCCGGGATTGGAAAAAATTCCCTTTCCTGAATCATGTTCTCAAAATCAAATCCGATACTTTGAACAATATTTGGTTTGCTACTAAATCGCAGGGTATCTGGAAGTATAATTGGGAGGATTGGTTCCATTATGGAGCAAACGTTGGTTTGCCCAGCCAACATGTCAATGATATCCAATTTGACGATCAGGGGAATTTATGGTTTGTTATGCGTAAATTTAGAGAAGGTGAGGTTGGGGGGGCCGGCATGTATGATGGTGAAAACTGGACCTTTTATACCACTCAGAATTCTGATATCTGTTCCGGGGATCTGCTGGCATTGGCAATTGACGATGAAAACAATGTTTGGTTTGGTTCCGACACCAGTGGCGTTTCCGTCTATGATGGCGAAAGTTTTACACATTATAACCCTCCCTCAGAAATCAAGGATATTGAAGTGGATGGAAAAGGAAATATATGGGTAGGGACAGTTGGGAAGCAAAAAAGTAACTATATGTATGACGGAAGCAATTGGGTGAAGTATAATCCTGAGAATTCCGGTATCCATCAATATCGAATCAATTCAATTGCCATTGACAGCCACAATTATGTTTGGTTTGGTTCAGGCAGTGGTATTGCCTCCACTGAGTGGTATTTAAATCTGTCTATATATAACGGATATGATTGGGTGAATTTTGGTATCAATAATTATGGGATAGCAGGATGGGAAATACAAGATATCATTTTTGACAGTAATCATAATTTTTGGATTGCCACCTATAATGGGATTACTAAGGGTAAATTAAAGAAGCCTTTTTCAGTGGAAGCTGGCATTGATCCCAATTCAGCAGGCAGTGTTGAGGGTGAAGGCAAATATGTTGAGGGAGAGAAGGTTACATTGCAGGCCATCCCTTATGAAGGGTATGAATTTGTAAATTGGACCGACGATGAGGATAATGAGCTATCAGAGGAGGCTGTATACTCTTTTGAAATGCCGGCAGAAGATCTATGGTTCGAGGCTAATTTTAATAGCCTTACAGGTTTATTGAAAGAAGATGTTTCGCGGAAAATAGATATATATCCCAATCCTGCAACAGAATATATCAGAGTTGCTTCCAGAGAAAGACGGATAAACAAAATTGTTATTTCCAATCTGTCTGGGAGCATAGTTTACAACAATGTATTGAACGATTTAAAAATTCGTATATCTACAGTCGATTTCGACCCTGGTGTTTATGTAATGGGTATTTACACAGCTAAGGGATTTTATCGAAAGAGATTTGTCGTCACGGATTAAGTTTTGACCGCTAGAAAAATAAGATATTTAATAAGCATATGATTTATTTGCCCTTATTGTAAAACTAAGAGTTAATCAATTATGAACAAACAAGCCAGGCTGTTCATTTCAATTTTAACAATAGTGGGATTTCTGTTTTTTGTAATCATTGGATGTGAAGAAGACCGCGGAGCTCCCAGGGATGAAGATGATGTGCCCGATGGTGTTGTTGTGGATATAGAGGGAAACAGCTACGAAACAGTGGAAATAGGAGACCAGGTTTGGATGGCAGAAAACCTGAGAACTACCAGGTACAATGATAGTACAGTTATACCCAATATTACAGATCATGATGAATGGGACGATACCGACAAGGGGGCATATGCCCGGTATAATAATGACAGAAGAAATGTTCAAAGCTGTGGTTTTTTGTATAACGCATATACCATAGAAACACAAAAACTTTGCCCTGATGGTTGGCACGTGCCAGGCGATGAAGAATGGAAGGAGCTTGAGATGGAATTGGGGATGAACCGAACAAATGCGGATAAAGTTGGGATTAAAAGGGGGATAGATGAAGGGAGTAAGCTTGCGGGAAACGCCTCATTATGGCACGCCGGTGAATTAACCAATGAATCGGTGTTTGGAGCATCTGGTTTCAAGGGATTTCCCGGGGGTGTGCGTGTAAAAAGCGGCGGTTTTTACAGCTTTGGGTTTAATGGCTGCTGGTGGACTTCTACGGTAAGTTCTTCCGGTAACGTTTGGATCCGAAAGTTGCGTTACAATTCCAGCAGAGTATACCGTAATAATTACCATAAGGGTTATGGCTTTTCTGTTCGTTGTTTGAAGGATCAAGCACAATGACCGGGGCCCCAGTTTGCTACTGCCGCTTCACGGAAAGTTTTGCTGTATTCGGCGCTGCCCCTGTTATTGAATCTGAACCGGCGTTATTTGATTTTCTCCAGCAGTTGTTCAATCATTTGTTGTTGTTCTTCTATTTGCTTTTGCTGGGCTTCCACTTGTTTTTTCAATGCTTCGGCTTGCTTGTGCTGTTCCTGCACGGCTTTGACCAGGGGCACCACAAATTTCCTTCTT
>JAGXLC010000372.1 GCA_018334875.1 Bacteroidales bacterium
AAATATAACGTAGCGTCCGTTCTTGAACCCTTGTTTTCTCTGCAAGGTGAAAAATGAACAACTATTAGTGATTATACGACTGAACAATGTCTTTGGGTGTGAAAATGTGATAGCCTTCATGGATGTTTGCCGGTTTTTCTTTTACAAACAGCGCTTTGTGTATTATTTTATGATGGCCTTTCGGGAAAACTTCCGCTTTTTTATCCAGTTCTTTTAATAAAGCTGAGATATTTCGTGTTGATGACCATTTAGCTTCTCCAATAATGAGCTCCGTTTTATCCCTGGATTCTGCTACAACGTCTATTTCCATTTGTTTTCGGTTCAAATCGTTACCCCACCAGCGCGTACCCGGTTCAAAAAGTTTCTTTTTAAAAAGTGCAGGAAGAGCCTGTCTGCATAAATCTTCCCATATTTCTGAGCAGTAATCGGAGAATTGTGGTTTTACTACATGATCAAATATTTGTTGAGTATAACCCAACTCCAGGGATGATTTCGGGTATCACATACCTGTAGTAAAAATGAATGAACGGTTCTGCAATTTTGTACAGGGTTTTTTTGCATTTCTTTTGGATAAACCCCAGGGAATTTCACGCTTAACATACCCTAATTCTATCAAACGTTGTAGAGGTCGATTTAGCTGGGTTGCCGGTTTGCCGGCACGGGAAGCGATTTCACTTAGCCGGTGGGCACCGGAGGCAATGATCGAAATAAGGGTGTGCATCCTTAAATTTTTGGATGATGCTTGGGAGTTCCGGTGTATTTTTAACAAGGTAAGGAAATTCGTCGATGAAAAGCGTGAATCGCTTATCGGTCCAGCGGCCGAGGGCTGTCAATATGCTTTCCCAGTCGGGATAATTTACTGAATCGAAACCTTTAAACTTGTTAATTACCTGCCGCGCAAAGGTTTCTATCTGGGCAGTACTTTCGCGCTGGTCTGCTATAAAATAGATATCATCTTGCTGCATGACCTGTTGCAGCAAACGGGTTTTACCAAGTCTACGCCTGCCATAAAGCACGATTAATGATGATTCCTCTGAATTTAGAGCCCGGGATAAACGCTGTATTTCATGATGTCGATTAAGAAATTCCATGTTGGTAAAAATTATGTACTACAAACATAATGTTTTTCCTGCATAACTTCAAGGGGTTTTTTAGGTTTTGCGTTCTCTGCGACTTCTTGGCGTACTTTGTCCGCTCGGATGAGATCGTTCAGACGGGCGAGAACCCTTCTTTTTTTCACGCCACGTTCGCCACCGATTTTTTCTTACTTCTTAACGTTGTGGAGATTTTTTTTGGTTTGATTGTTCTGTCTTTTGCTTTTCCTGCGGGATGGGTTCCCCTTCAGGGGTTAGGGGCAGGGCGGGGATTTTGCACGCCCGCCTGACCAATGTCATTCGGGCAGGCAAAGCTCGCAAAGGAATGTTTGCCTGTCTTATTTTCTACAACCGACTATCTACTTAATTAACTCAATTAACTTAATCACTCAATCAACTACTCAGAAACCTCCAAAATAGCCTGCAAGCACCTTCCTGCGGTATTGCCATCCCATTTTTCCGGGTGTTGTGGTTTTCTTTTGAGCCGGAGGGTTTCCTGGTATGCTTTTCGGATTCTTTCTATATTTTCTTTAAAGATCTATAATCGGGATGTTTTTATTCCGGCTATTGTAAGCTATTATGGACAAATTTATATTGGGATAGTTTTCTGTAAATTTTTTATATTTTGTTGGTTTGTATTCGATGGAACTGGTTTTTACTTCGTATGCTTTGCCACTCTTATAGTCTGATGAAACGACAAAATCCACTTCATTGCCATCAGCAGTTCTCCAGAATTTTATGTCTTCTTGTGGATAAATTTGGACTAATCTTTGATACACATAATTTTCCAGCAGAACGCCTGTATCTTCCCGTTCTTCAATCCCTGAGAATCTGTTCAGAAGAGCGTTTCTTAATCCCAGATCATTAAAATATACTTTTGGCATTTTTACTATTTCTTTGCGTAAATTTCTGTGAAAAGGTTTTACAAGCGAGATATAAAAACATTTTTCCAGGGTAGATAGATAATTTTCAATCGTGGACAGATGAATACGTAATGTTTTTGATAATTCGTTTTTATTTACCAAATTTCCTGTCTGACCTGCCAAAATTTTCATAAGATTATAAAAATCCATGTCGTTTCTTATACCTGATTCTAATATATCCCTTTTAATGTATGAATCACGAAGTTCTAACAGTATTTCTTTTTTTAGCTCAGAATCATTTTCCAGAACAACAGCAGGATAGCCACCATAAATCAGGTAATCATCAAAATATTCCTTAATTTCTTGTTTTTTAAGGGAGAAATAGTCTTTCCTTTCCCTTAGTGTCTGTACTTCATCGCTCAGGTCTTTTTTCCCGGAGAACTCAAGATATTCCTGAAAATTCAGGGGATGGAGATGGAATATTTTTTTCCTCCCGGCCAGCGAGTCTTTAAATTTTCTGTCTATGTAGAAAGCGCTGCTGCCTGTAGCAATAATTTTAAGATGAGATATTCCTTTTTATTAAGGTGAGCGTTGATTTTGTCGTGTATGTGTCGTTTATTATATTCCATACTAAATGGCAAATATAATATAAATATAGGATGGTGTAAAAATTATCTGATATTTTTTATATTTCGTTGTTGTTTTTATATCTATTTTCTTGTTAGCTCCCGATGGTAACGCGAAGGCTATGGTTAACTGGTTGATTGGTTGATTGGTTGATTGGTTGATTGGTTCAAAAGTTGGTTCGTTTTCATCTGATTTTTTGGGCTTTTGCGGTCTTTGCGAGAAATATATTCCCTCACGCAAAGGGCAAAAAGGATTGTTTGTTTCCTGGCGGATTTTTCATTTATCAGCCACCATTTTACGCAACTGATTTCAGGAAACATATTACGGATTTTGGATTGCTACACCAAAGCCGCTTAAACTTTTCAGATCAATATTAAATTCACTATTATCTTTCGGTTAACCATTCCCATACCGGTACAACCTCTGTACCATCAAAATAATCTTTCTGGTTTAGCGTGATAATGGTTTTTCTATTGGGTTTATAGCCTTCAAGTTCATTTATTCCATTGATTTCCCTTTCCAGATTATCCTCCTTCAATTCATGACATACCTGAATAATCTGAAGATGACCATTGGCATCTTTCACTACAAAATCGCATTCATAATCTGATCTGTGATACCAGACTTCTTTTTTGTTTCTGCAAAGCTCGATATAAACGACATTTTCCAGAATACGACCCAGATCATCACTAAATGAAAGGGTATTGGCTTTGATCAAACCCGTATCAACAGCATAAATCTTTTTGGGATTAGCCAGTTGCTTTCTCACTGAAGCAGAAAACAGGGGTAAAGGAGAGAGCAGATAACTATTTGCCAGATAACCAATATAATTGATTACCGTATTGACAGAACCCGTATGAAACCGTTTGCTTAGTTTATTATAGGAAAATTCTTTACCTGTATTGCTGATTAAAAAGAGTGTCAACGCTTTTAATATTTCTTCCTGTCTTATTTCATAGCGAACAATCACATCGCGGGTGATTATGTCTTCAAGCAATTGCTGTAATATATCGATTTCTTCATTCCTGATAAATTCAGGAAATCCTCCGATTGCCATATAATCTTTAAAGCTGGCAACTGAAGGGTCTATATCTCTGTAGGTTAAGAACTCCCGGTAAGAAAAAGGGTACAATACCCAGGTAAGATGCCTTCCGGTCAATTTTGTGCCTAATTCTTTGCTTAATAACGATGCATTGGAGCCGGTAAGAAATATTCTTTTCCCTTTATCATGTGCAGATCTAATATATCGTTCCCATCCGGCAACATTTTGTATTTCGTCAAAGAACCAGGCATCAGGGTTCTTTTTCTCAAGGATCTGATCTAACTTGTCGAAGTCATTCACCTCAAAGTTATAGGCACGGTGATCCTCAAAATTAAAATATACCGGTCGTTCGAAAAGCTCCATCAACTGTTGTAAAAAGGTACTTTTACCACATCTGCGGA
>JAGXLC010000373.1 GCA_018334875.1 Bacteroidales bacterium
TTACTCTTCTCGGAATTTCAGTTATAGGTGATTTTCAGTGCCCCGCGAATAACGCGGGATTATAAGGTATACCCTGGTTTATGGAATTGCGTAGGAATGA
This sequence comes from Bacteroidales bacterium, assembly GCA_018334875.1. NCBI lineage: Bacteria > Pseudomonadati > Bacteroidota > Bacteroidia > Bacteroidales > Bacteroidales bacterium. The sequence continues at coordinate 101 of JAGXLC010000373.1, forward strand.
AATAAAATAGGATACGTGGGAAGAATTCCAAAACCTCAGCAGGTCAATGGTGTTATCATCAATAATTTTGTAAAATAAGGTAATTTGCTTTCTTATAACGCATCTTCTTATTCCTGGTAGGTCTGTATGTTGAAAGTCTACATTGCCTTGTTGGAGAATAAAGATGATTTCATAGACCTCATCAATGAAAACTTGTGCTTCTTTTTCTGACCAATTCTCCAATAAAAAATCAATGGTGTTATAGAAATCTTCTTTAGCCAGGTGGTTCCACCTTATTTCTCTCATTTGATATTCAGGTTGGGATATTTTTTCTTTGCTTCCTGAATTACTTCATCATGGGAAAGTGTTTTTTCTTTTTTGCTGTATTCCAATGCTTCCTCAATGGCTTCTTTTTCATTTGAATTCAAGGCGTATTGTCCTGATGATTTTAAAAGTGATAAAATGGGATTATAACATTTTTTTATTTCTTCATCGTTTAAATTGTCTATTTTACGAAACAATTCAAGTTTGAGATCCGACGTATTCATATTTCTTATAATTGCCAATTTATAGATTTAAACGTGCTTGATTTATATTTGTTTTTCAAAAATACTGAAAATAATATATTCCTTTATAATTTAGAAGAACAAAAAGCAGCCAAAATGGACGAACGATATAAACAATACGACTTCGAAATCACCACAGATCCTGACTTTTTAGCTAAAATACTAGAGGTTCCTCCTGAATTACGGGATCAGATGAGACAGTTAAATCGCAAAGCAGAAAAAGGGGGACTGAAGAATATTGAATATCTTAACCGTAAAATTAAACAGTACCCAAATGTAGCGCAATTGAAAAATTATTTATCAATTGCCTGGGGAAATTCTGGCAATGAAGAGAAAAGTATTGAGGTGAATGATTGGATAATGCAAGAACATCCCGGTTATATTTTTGCTTTTGTGCTTAAAGCCATCGAATACTACACCAGGGAAGAATATGAAAAGATGCCGGAAGTTTTGGGAGAAGCCATGGAAATAAAAGAAATGTATCCTGACAGGGAGATGTTTCACCTGGCCGAGGTCGTTTCATTTTATAAAACTGCCATTATGTATTTTACTGCTGTTGGTGACCTGGAGGCTGCAGAATCACGACTTGACATACTTCAGGATATTGCTCCCGATGATGAAGACACTGAAGAGGCTGCTTATTTAATACTGGAGACCGAATTGCAAATGGCTCGAGATAGATACCGGGAAGAGGCGGATACCCGTATAAAACCTGAATTTTCAGGACACGATCAATCGGTTCAAACCGATCAGCCCCCCGAGTTTAAGCATCAGGAGATCCATGAGCTTTATAAAGATGATTTTGAGATTGACCGGGATATTTTGGCAGAGATTTTAGAATTGCCCCGGGAATCAGTGATTGATGATCTTCGAAAAGTTCTGCAGGATTCCATTCGCCGTCATGAGTATTTTGAATTCCAGGCGGAAATAGGGGAGGATGACTACAAATCGCTGTCTTTTCCCGTACATGCTGCTTTTTTGTTGGGTGAACTGGAAGCCCGTGAAGCATTAAATGATATTCTCGAGACCTTCAGACAGGGAGAAGAGTTTATTGAATCCTGGTATGGGGATTTAATTCGGGAAGTACTCTGGCTGCCCCTGTATAAATTGAGCGAAAATAACCTTGAAGTCCTTCAAAACTTTATGCTTGAACCGGGCGTGTACACTTATGCAAAAAGTGCTGTTTCCGAAGCAGTGATTCAGTATTATTTTCATCATCCCGAACTTAAAGAACAAATTATTACCTGGTATAATAGCATTTTAACAAATTTTTTGGATCCCCAAAAAGTAAACCTGGTAGATAGCGATCTTATTGGTTTTATAATGTGCGATATCATGGAGGCGAATCTTAAAGAATTGCTTCCGGTGATTGATAAACTGTTTGATGCCGGATATGTCAATGAAGATATCTGTGGTGACCGCGAGGAAATTCATGAAGATATTGTAAAAGATGAGGGGTCTCGGTGGAAAGAAGATATTCTCTCCATCTATCAGCAGTATGATTATATCCTGGAGAACTGGTATCTTTATAATTATAATGATGATTACGACGATGATCTGCAGGAAACATACGAACCTGAATTGATGCCCGAAGATACGCCCGAAGATACGCCTGAAGTCACCCCGGTAAAACACAACCCCAAAATAGGCCGGAATGATCCCTGCCCTTGCGGAAGCGGAAAGAAATATAAGAAGTGCTGTTGGAATAAGAAAGAAGATTGAGACGGCGAGGAACAAACTTTGCCCCTCGCACCCCGTTTGACCGATACCCGCCTAACTTAACAAAGCTGGCTAAATGCAACTACTTTCGAGTGATTTTAATCAATAACCTCAGGTATTTCGGTCGGACGGGTTAAGACTTTTTCCGCTGCCAACCCCTTCGATTGATCTTAAACTTCCTATGCCTGGCTTTAAGATTCGATTGTTTCATCTTAAGCATCAATTGATCGATATCAAGCTGCCATTGTTTCAGGTCCAGATCCGGTTGTTCCGCTCTAAACTGTCATTGTTTCGCTCTGAGCTGCCATTGCTTTAACTTGGACTGCCATTGTTTCAGGTCAAGCTGCCATTGTTTCAGTTTGGCATGTCATTGCTTCAGGTCAAGCTGCCATTGTTTCAGTTTATGCTGCCATTGTGTTACCTTAATATTCAATTGATTCACCTGAAGATGCCATTGATTCATCTGATCATTCAATTGATTGAGTCGAAAGGGTCATTGTATTGCCTTAGGAAGCAGTTGTTAAAATCCCTTATCCCTAAATTTTTCTACTTTCTCTTTTTCCCGGCCGATATGCTCAATTGTTTTGCCCGAGGCAAACCTGTAGCTTAGCCTGAACCAAACCGGGAAAGTAGACATCCGGATGTCACCGGCTGAATGCCTGTAAAAGTTTTTTCCCTCTATCTCTTCCCCATAATAGGTGAAATTACGCTTGAATGGAATGGCCGTTTTGATCCCTGCACGGAAATTTTTGCTGATTTTTTTCTCTATTCCCATAAAATAGAGCGCATCTTCAAAAGCAACCTTTTGCATGCGCACTTCCGGACTGTTGTATTGAAACATCATTGAGGCTGTGATGCCATATTTCAAGCTGAATACCGCTGATAATCCCGACTCATACCCAACATCACGAACAGGGAATATGTTGTATTGCTCTGACATCTTGTTGGTAAAGGTTTCAATTTCATATATCCTGAAATAGGGATTCATTGAGAAGAAATTGAATGGTTTTAATGCACCTTTAAATTGAAGCCCATACCTGTGAAAACCTCCCATGTTGTGCGCTTCTGTAACCAGGGTATTGTTGTTGACAAACATCAGGTCGTTGAATACCCGGGAGGATTTATTGTAGAATAACCGGCCCGAGAGATAATTTTGGGCCGATCTGAGCGAGTAGGTGAGCGATATTTCATCACTGGTTTCGTTTTGCAGGCGAGGATTGCCGCTATGGATAGCAAACGGGTCGTTTACTGAAACAGCCGGATTAAGCTGATAGATGTTTGGCCGGTGTACGGTCCGCCTAAAGGCCAGCTTTATGTTCTGTTTCTTGTTTAGCTGATAGCTTATATTGGCAGAAGGCAACCATGCGAGATCGTTGTAATCAAACCGATCCGGCATGCCGGAGACCGATTTTTCAACGCGGGTTCCCGCACTTATAAAAAGGGGAGAGGCAGTAAACGAAATCTTACCGTAACCAGCCAGGATGTCTTCATGATAGGAAAAGCTCTTTTGGTTCCTGTCTTCCATTTGCCTGAGCCTTCCTTTTGCTCCTGCAGCAAAATTCCACCGTTCATTTGGCCGGGAAGTATAGTCGATTTTCACGATTCCCGTATGTTGAACCGGGCGTAAGGTATTGTCAATGTTTTCAGAAAAAGA
>JAGXLC010000374.1 GCA_018334875.1 Bacteroidales bacterium
GGAGACGGACTGGCCCGCTTATGGGTTGTTTTCCCGGCTGTGCCCTCACAGTTTGCTCAAATTGAGGCTCGATTGTTTCGGAAGGGGTAATGGGTCGCCCGGTAGATTCAGGGGCCTCTGTGGGCTTTGTTAGCTCTTGTGTTTTCTCCAGTATTTTTATTTCACCCGGCTTGCTAACTTCTTCCGAAGGTTTTACTCCCGGTTCAGGTGCAGGTTTAGGCTCGGTTTTTGTTTCCGGTCTTGCCTTTGTCTTTCTTTTACTTCGAACATATTCATTTATAAATTGTTCCATCTGCTCTTCATATCGGCCCTCTTGCTTTGCCTGTCTTGCTCTTTCCCTGAGAGCCTGTCCCAAACTCATATCTCCTTGTTTTACCCGTTCATTAATTTTTAATGTTTGGAGACCTCGTTCGCGACTAGATAAATTTTTCCACCAATTTGAAACCGTTCTGTCAGCAACCTGTCCTATTTTTCCAGCTAAAGCACCTTTTCCAATAAAATCCAATATTTCTATAGCTGTTTTAGCGTTATCGTTTAATTGTGATGGAGCAAGGTCAACAAGTCCTTTCCCCCCAAGCGGATGATATTTTTCGTTTTTGATTTTAGATACAGCAAGATTTTCAATTTCGTCTATGGCCATAAAAGAACTGAGACCGGCTATTACCCCTGTAGGATTTGTCATTAAACCCATTATAATTGGATAAGTAATTAACCCACTATAAAGCTCCATCGGTTTTGGTTGTGTTCGTAATCCTTCGGTCAGTTCATCGTAATGCTCAAGGACTATATGAGGGGGAATTCCGTTTTCTTGGGCCAGGGCAACAACATTTGCGCTTTTTTCCGGGCTTATACGAAAGGAGTCTTTTATTCGATTAATAGCTTTTTTAAACGCTGAGGGTGATTCTGCTTGTCGCCAAGAAGGCGTTCCCATTAATTCATGGTGAACAAAACCTTCAGAGTCAGGTGTTTTTTCTTTAGACTCAACCCTTTCTCCCTTACCTTCTAGGTCAGGCACAAGGCCGGTTCCGTATCTTGCTTTGTCGGGTTTTTTTTGCTCCCTTCCGGGCAGTTGGATTTCGGGGATTTTTAATGGGCTGTCCGGTTTGAAAGCCTCGAAATCTTGTTTTGAAACAAGTCCAACACCGGGCTCAGACTTTCCGGTAACAGTGTCTTTTATGGCCCCGGCAAAATCTTTGGCTTTTCCCAAAATCCCCTGTTCCGGTTCAGAAGACATAACTTCCGGCGAAAGGCCGATCTTTTCTCTAAAATCAGAATGGCTCACTTTGTCTTTATAAAATTTATTATAAAGCGCGCCGGCAAGTTCATCATCATCTATATTTTTATATGCCGGGTATTTTTCTTTAAATTCATCAAGATTCATTTGAAAAGTCCTAATGGATCATCAGTATCAACTTTATTCCTATCGATTGAATAAGCTCCTTCAGTTTCAAGGTCAATATCAAGAATTTTATTCATTTTATTCCGAAGATTTCTTAATTTCTGTAAATCAGATTTTGCTTTTTTCCGCATAGCCGCTGTTTTTCCGTTTTCTGCAATATTTCGCATATTGGTAAAGGCATTATCTAAAGTTCTTTTTACATCTTTTTCTGTAGATATACCGCCTTCTTCCCAATTATCAATCATTGCCCAAACATTCGTATCTTTTAATTCTTTATAATCATTTAAAATTCTATCTGCTCCTTTAGCATATAAATCCAATTTACGTTTTTGTTCAACTGAATCTGCACCTTTTCCTTTATCTTGCCAACGGGGGGCTGAAGCTGTTTCCCATTCTTTGGTTTCCGGGTTATAAGTTTTAGTAATTATTTTATCTCCTGATTCAATAGTTTTGGTCTCCCAAGGTTCTGGTTCCTTCTCTTCTGCGCCTGGTACTTCAAAAGATAACCCCAACTCGGCAGCTTTTCTCTGCTTTTCCTCTACCGTTGAATCCGGCGTCTTTGCATCCCACTCTTCAAGCGCAATAAACGAATCTGCCGAACCTGTTACCTTTACACCTTCCGGGGTTGTCATTGTCACATCATCACCTTCAGCCTTCATTTTGAACCCGAGATTTTGTTCTGCACGTTCCGAGGCTACATCGGGATTTATTTTAGACATTTCCAGCACTGTTTTCATTTCGTCTTTTAGAAGCTCACGTGCTTTTGTAGGGTCAACCTGAGCCCAAGCCTCTAATTGAGCCTGAAATGGTTGAAACTCTTGTTTTGGCAAATCTTCTTTCATACCTTCATATCCGCTCGGCCCTAATGCCATTTGCAGAGCATTGGCGTTTTTCGGCGTTTGTGCTGCTTGTTGCTGTTGCTGAACATACTGCTGCACCTGCTGCTGTTGCTGTGCTTCCCGCAAAGCATTCTTTATTTGCATTTCTTTAGCCTGATTTTGAAGCCTTTGCCCTCGCAAGGCAGGCATATTTGCAAGCACGTTTTGATAATTTTGAAATGCTTGCCGCATCGGGGCAAAAGTATCACTCATTCCGTTTGCCATTGTTTATCTCCTTATTTAACCATAAGCCTTGGGATATTTTTCTTTTATAACTGGGACATTTGATCCGCCTTGATTTTGAAGTGCCTGTATAGCCATCATGTTCATCGGCATAGCTCCAAGATTAGCCGACATATTGCCATAAATATTACCCTGGGTTAATGCGTTCTGCGCCCGAGCTTGCCCCATTTGCCCGTACAGATTTGACATGCCCCGCCCGAACTGACCCGCGGATTGCACACCTTGCGTTGCTGCTCCCTGTCCAATATTTGCCAAATTAGAAAGCCTATTATATTGATTGGCTCTTGTCCCCTGCAACATATTATATTGCTGTCCAAGGCGGCCATAACGCTGTTGTGTCATCTCCCCTGTCAAAGCCCTACGTTGATCGGCAAGGGCATTAATGGCCGGTCTACTCGCCTGGAGACCACGGGCCGCCATAGCCTTGTTTATAGCGTCTTCTCCCTCACTGAGCCGCCATTGATAGTACGGATCTTCTTCTAATGGCCTTTCAGTAAATTTAGCAAGTCTGTTATACACGCCTTCTTGCTCTGGCCCCATCATATCGGTTGCAGTGCGGTCATATCTACCGGTTGCCATAGCTCTTAAATCTGGCAATGCTTCATATCCGGCTTCCCGGAAGGGCCGTTGTAATTTCATTTGTTTTTCAAACATTTCTTTGCGAACATCAGCAGCATAGCCCATACCAGCGGTTTGTGCTTCTGCCGCGTCACTTGACCCTTTACTTTGTAGCAATCCCCCTGCTATAGAGCCAATCGCCGATGCTATTCCTGCTATTGCCATACCCCAAGCCATTTTATTACACTCCTTTACGTATGATTAAATAAAGTTCCAGTGCTTGTTGTTCCACCAGAATTTGTGCTTTTTATCATTAAATCTCCGGAATCACCACTGCCAGTACCATCACTTAACCATATTACAGCATCATCTGAATAAGGGTCATCCGGGTCTGCTGATAGTGCTTCCAGATATATTTTTTTTGTTCTGATAGTAAGAAATAATCCTTTATAAATTCTTTCAAACCATCCTTCCGCTTCTTTTGATACCTTCAACTCCTTTGGCGTTGGGCTGATATATTTTGTCATCTCGGAATTACCTCCACATATTCTTCGGCATCAGCAATTATGATGGGTACATTATCTGTCACAGACAATTCATACTGCCTTGACCGGTACATACCAAGCCTTCGTAATGTTACATACTGCTCGTTTTCACCAATTGAGCCAAGGTCTATATGCCGAGAATTGCCCCATACCTGACTGCCATCATCTCGCCATCGGAGCATCAACTCCGGCGTGGTATCGTCTGTAATATCGCCACGTTTTAGTCGAAGTCGAAGTTTTAAACTACGTTTTTTCAAGCCCGTGCCATGATCAATATATCCCGTTAACCACGCAGACCGCATTGTGTTATTATCATCTTTGTATTTATTGGAACGTACATAATAAATCTTACCGTTTTCGTGGTCGCCGATTAAATGAGTATTCCATTCCGCAA
>JAGXLC010000375.1 GCA_018334875.1 Bacteroidales bacterium
ATCGCTGCTGGATCTTCTTCTCCCGGTCCTTCAGTGCATTCAGTATCGGCCTCCAGGCAAAGGCCCGAAGAATCAATAAAACAAGACTGAAGGAAACCAGCATCCAAAAAAGCAACCCAAAATCAGGTTTGATCAGTTCCATAATCTACCGGTTTTTAAGATTAAACTTTACAGCCCGGCCATGGGTCGGGGGCTGTAAAGTCGAAAAAAGTTCCTCTAAACAAACAAAACCAGAAAACAAACCACAATGGCAAAAAAGGATACCCCTTCGATCAAAGCGGCCGAGACAATCATGTTGGAACGCACATCCCCGGCAGCCTCAGGTTGACGGGCAATGGATTCCATGGCAGAACTGCCGATCCTGCCAATGCCCCAGGCGGCTGCAAAGGCAGCCAGTGCCGCACCCAGGGCAGCACCAATCTGGGCATAGTATACCATAGAGGAAGCCTGCAATAAAAAAACTGTCAATGTAGTCATAGAATGTAGATTTATAAAATGAATAATCAACTATACGGTTAAAACAGCAATTCGTTTTATTCATGGCCCAAGGCCATACCGAAATATATAGCCGAAAGGATCGTAAACACATAAGCCTGGATAAAAGCCACCAGGATCTCCAAAAAGGTGATAAACACCACAAACAACACGGAAAACACGGATACTCCGTACCCTGCATACACGTTCATGTTGCCAAAAATGAAGATCAGGCTTAAAAAACCCAACATCACGATGTGTCCGGCCGATATATTGGCGAAAAGACGTACCGCCAAAACAAACGGCTTAATGAAAATCCCCACAAATTCAATAACCGGAACCAGCGGAATGGGAATTTTCAGCCACCAGGGGATGTTGGGAGGATTAAATATCTCCTGCCAGTACTCCTTTTTCCCGCTGACCTGCATAGCAATAAAAGTAAACAGGGCCAGGGCCAGTGTCACGGATATGTTGCCCGTTACATTGGCTCCGGCAGGAAAGATGGGAATCAGTCCCAGCAGATTGTTGATCAGGATAAAGAAGAACATGGTCAGCAAAAAGGGTGTAAAGCGCTCATAATCCTCTTCTCCAATGCTCTTTCTGGCCACTTCATCCCGGATAAAAAGGATCAGCGGCTCCAGCAGGCTTTGGATGCCTTTGGGCGGCTTGTTTTTGCGTTCCCTGTATATACGGGCGATATAAATGAACAGGATAAGCATCAACACAATGCTGAAAAAGATGGCGGCGACGTTCTTGGTGATGGAAAAATCCAGGGGTTGCTGCTCCATGACCTTTCCCTGTTCATCCAAGGTAACAATGGAACCTTTGTTGGGACCCTCCTGTGCAATCTTAAAGCGTTTATAATTGCTATGGCCATGATCAAAACGGCTGGACCAGAAAAAGAAAAAACCCCTTTCCGGGCTGTAAAGCAACACGGGAAGAGGTATGGTGATGTGGGTCGAGCCGATGGTGGCGATATGCCAGCTATAGTCATCCACCACATGCCCGATGATCACCTCTCCAATATCCAACCCCTCTTGATCCGGATGGGCTTGTTCATTCGGATCACCAGGGCCGGAGAAAGCATGGCCGGGTGAACCCGCCTGTGCAGGCAATCCCGCAAAAAGGGCAATAAGCAAAACCCCTGTAATAAGGTTTCCTTTATTGATAAAGGCTTTGGGCATGGCTGGTTAGTTAAACTAAACAAAAATATATAATTTATAAACACATTATTCGCCAGCCCCCAATAAAAAAGGCGATGTTGATTTAAATCACCGCCTCTTTTACCGATCAATATGTGTGATTTCCACGGTAAATCCCCGAAGGACTCCGTTGTTATTTGTTTTCTCTCTAAATTACAGCTGGGTGCTGATCAGGAAAGTTGCTGCAAAAGCGATAATTGCGTACAACTCGGGAAATACGGCAAGGATCATGGTATTACCAAACACATCATGGCCTGAGCCGATGGCTGCAATACCGTTGGATGTGACGGTACCCTGACGCCGTGCTGACCACAGACCAACAAAACCCAGTGCAAGACCGGCAGCCAGAATGGCAACACCCTGGTACATGCTCAAACCAGCCTCGAGCAGGGTGGGCATCTGGTTGTTGATGATAAAGAAACCTGCAAAGCCATACAACCCCTGTGTACCGGGCAATGCACTTAACAACATATAGCTGCCGAAAGCGTCGTCTCTTTTCTTTAAAGCTCCAATGGTGGCGTTTCCACCCATAGATACTCCAATGGCACTACCAATGCCGGAAAATAACACCATAATAGCCAATCCGGCATACGCAAGAATAATAGGTGCATTCATAGTTTATTTCTCCTTTTTTAAAATTTAACTTCTGATTTATGTTTTGAATCGATTTACAGATTGCTGATGTATTGCCCGAGTAAAGCATCATAGGGGTTTATGCGGTTGAAATATTTCGCTCCCCAGTGCCTCATGACTTGGCAAAAGGTTTGTACCGCTTGCCTCCGCCGTCAAACCCGGCATTCTTGTAGAACTCCACGAATATCAAACGCATCGGGTGCACAAACGAACCCAGCCCGGATATCAGCAGGTTGCCGATGTGTCCTACCAGCAGGATGATCACAAAGATCAGCGGTCCGGCATAGGGTATCTGTCCGAAAGTGATGGCAATCTCATTGATCACCAGTCCCAGTATGGCCGTGGAGATGCCAATGGCAAACAAACGGATGTAGGAAAGCAGGTCGCCAAATACACCGGTTATCACATTGTAGGCATCCCAAACGCCTTTGCCGACCCTGGCGAAGACATTGATTTTGGGATCGCTGAACAGGAATATCAAAACTCCGCTGGCAATGAGCACACCGTGATAGATGCTGCTTACCTCGGCCATCTCGAACCATCCCAGCTGATCGCCTCCGGAAAAAACGATTAATGCCACAATGGCCCCTATCCAGCCAAAAGTGGAAAGGGCATACACAAATCCGTTCTGCCTCCACAAGTTGGCAGCTTTGATCACCATACCAAAAAGAATCTGCAACATACCCACGGCCAGCGACAGGTAGAAAAGCTGCTGAGGATCCAAAAATATATTCCTGATATCGCCTGTCCAGTCTACTTTGGTCAGATTAATGCCAAACAAGGTTCCACCTATAATCCCCATAATCACCGTGGCCAGTCCCAGCCACTGAGCCATGGTCAGATAAACCTTCATCTTGGGCTTGGCTTTGGTGTGCTTGTAGATGGTCACAGCCAGCAATATAAAAATCCCATAGCCTGCGTCACCTAAACAAAAACCAAAAAACATCATGAAAAAAGGCGCAAAGAAAGGCGTCAGGTCAATCTCGTGATAGTGGGGCAGGGAAAAGAGATCCTGCAAGGGCTGAAAGACCCGGGCAAACTTGTTGTTCTTCAATAAAATAGGGACTTTGGCTGGGTCTTCGGCCCTGGCCTCTTCCTGTATATACAACACATCCTGTTTCTCCAGGAAATCCGTCAAATCTTTTTCCCTGGTTTCAGGAACCCAACCTTCCAGCAGCATCACCTTATCTTCAGCCTGCAGCTCGGTGTGATTCTTGGCCTCATTGAATTCCGTCTCCTCCTGAAGCCGTTTCCGCTCTTCCCGCAATACCTGCTGGTACTTCACTGCATAATCATCAAACATGCGGTTGATCTCCTGAATGCGACGCTCCTTATCATCATAGGCCTTTTCCAGCTCAGAAAAAGGCCGTGCAGGCAGACGCACTTCTTCGGCATCTATATCAATCTCCTGATCGCCTTCCTGGAAGATCACAAAATACAGATTCCCCCCTTCCTGGTTGATCACCTCCAGGTAATACCGGTTCTCCCAGTCGGTGTCGAACCGTTTTTCACTGATGGCAAAAAACCGGGGGGTGAGGTTCAGCTTTTTCAGCTTTTCCTTCATATCTGCGGAAAAATCGCCCCAGGGACGTGCCTTGTCGATGTCCTTCTTCAGGGTGACCAGCTCCTGCTCAATCCGATCAATCTCTTCCTTACCCGCCTTGATATGTTGAACGATATCGGCCGCACGGGTGTCATCGTCTA
>JAGXLC010000376.1 GCA_018334875.1 Bacteroidales bacterium
ACAGATCAGGTTTCACCTGAAATTTGATCTCTTCCAGCCTTCGGAGATGTATAAAAGAATCAATCTTTAAAACATGATGGTAGTATTCTGTCGGATTTTTAGATTAGATCGGTTGTGATCAGAAGATAGATATCATAGTCCTTCGGTGGCCATTAAATCGAAAAGTTTGAGCGTTTGAAGGTTTGACACAAAATACGTTTGACAGGAGTTTAGAGAATAGTTGGCGGTTGGCAATCCGTAAGCTACAACTGGCAGGAATTTAATTGTTTGATTGATTGGATTTAAGGGACAGCTTACTATATTGTAGAATCAAATTTAAGGAAATAGATTTAGCAATACAGTTGGTCCCGCATTCTGCGGGAGCAAAAGGCAGTTGGCAAGCCATATAGCTTCAGTGAGCATGAGGATTTATTGTAACTGCAAATTCATATTGAAGCAGGCAAAGGGCAGTTGGATAATCTATCTATTTTGGTGGAAGCTTCATTCTTAAAGGTAGAAAGCCAACATGAATAAAGGGAAAGTTAGCCCAAAAGTAGGGTATGTCAATCTGATGTGTTCGGAAACTCATCCGAACAATGGGAAAGTCAATCTGAACTGTTCGTCGCATTATCCGGATAATGGGAAAGTCAATCCGAACTGTTCGATATATCATCAGAACAATAGGAAAATCAATCCAAACTATTCGATGAACTATACGGACAATGGTAAATAAAACCCGAACAAGGGGAAAGTAATCCTGAAGAACGGGAAATAAATTTGGAATAATGGAACAATACTCCCCAAAAGGAAGAAGGAAATTCCAAACAATGGGAAGGATATTCCTGATAAGGGGTAAGAAATTCCTGATAAAGGGATATTAATTTGGTATAATGGGACAATACTGCCCCAAAGGCGGAAAGTAATTCCATACAAGCGGAAGGACTACCTGAACCATAGTAATGACCCTGAACAATTCCCCTTCCTTGTTGTTAAGTATAGGAAATAACCAAAAAGGAAGAACTATGGCTTTTACATTGCAGATCGGAGAAAAGGCACCCAATTTTAATCTGTGTGCCACAGATGGAGGGAATTATACCCTCTCGGATTTTCAATCGGACGTGCTGGTGGTATTTTTCACCTGCAACCATTGTCCTTATGTGAAAGGATCGGATGAAGTCACCCGTAAAACGGTGGAACATTTCAAGCCCCGCGGTGTGGACTTTGTGGGTATCAATTCCAACAGCGCCAATACGTACCCCGAGGACGATTATAAAAATATGGCCATGCGTAAGGAAGAGCTCCAGCTCCCGTGGGTATACCTGCGCGATGAAACACAAAACATTGCCAGGGCATACGGAGCTTTGCGCACCCCGCATTTTTTCGTCTTCGACCGCAACCGCAAGCTGATCTATACCGGCAGGGCAGTGGACAGTCCGCGTGATCCCGACCGAATCACCCGCAACGACCTGGAGAATGCCCTGGAAGAACATCTGCAGGGAAAAGAAATATCAGTGCCCCTAACCAATCCCATCGGATGCAACGTAAAATGGGAAGGCAAAGAAGAACACTGGATGCCCCCGGAAGCTTGTGATCTGGTTTAATGTGGATCGGACTTCGTTCTTTTTTTAATTTGGACAAGCCAAAACGGAAACACATTAAATTCCTTCAATGTATCCTGTTTGGTTTTGGCTTGTCCAAATTAGGGAAACACAGCATGAGCACTAACTCGTTGGATCCCGCTATTTGGGGCCAAAAATTTTTGGATTAAACGCTATTTTTTGTAAGGACAAAATTTTCCCAGCAGCCCTGATCGGGAAATATGAAACCAGCATAAAATGATGGCTAAGCACGGATGCAGAAGAAACCGATGAAGAAAATGAACTCAATCAGGATCTGGAATAGACCGTTGAATAATGGTCAGGAAAAAGGCTGGATAAAAGTTGTGCCTTCCCCGAAATTTCGTTGCAGGCTGTGCATGATACATTATCAGTAATTATAATTTTTTTCTTTCCAATCATCAATTATCATTAATGCACTCCCTTCGCTTTCTTCTCCAATACTTATTAAAACATTCGAGCAACCAACAACAACAGATCTGTTTTTCGTCTTTTTTATTAATTGATAAAGTGTTTGTATCAAATCTTTAGGTAATTCTTCCTCAGTTTCTGTGATAAGGGAATTCAATTCGTCTAAAGTTTGGATTAATAAATGATCTCTCCCTGAGTTTAATGCATTTCTAAAAATATCAAATCCTTCCTTTATATAATATTCTGTTAATAATAAACATAATAATCCTACAGCATGACCTTTTCTTTTTGAGGAAAAATTATCCTTTTTCATTTTAAATTCAAATATCAGTTTTATTAAATTGAATATCTCTAAACTGGTTGAATGAACCCGTTTTAGTTTTTGGTCTTTTGTATTTGCTATCAAAGCTTCATCAAGATTTTCACAGTCAAATTCAAAGTCAAGGATCAGATCATCATAAGCCATTTCAATTGAATTTAAAATCTTGGCCTCAATTCTATTTTTATTTTTTCCCTTTTTGTCTATTATTTTCTTTTCAAGCTCTATCAATCTATTGATTAATGCAATCAAATCACAAGACTGAGAACTGTGATATGGTTCTACTATTTCAGATAATTGTTTTTCAATCCTTTCAAAATCCATCTCTTCGTAGTTTTGTTCTTGATCAAATAAATTCATTATCATTTGTTTTTGATGTTTTTGCATGACTGTCAACGTTTACTATATTCAATTAATATCATCCAATGGATTCTTGATACTTGAAAAATCTGTAAAGTTTGCAATACAAACTTTTAAACAAAGGTAATAAAAAAATAATCTGAAAATGAAACGAAAAAAATGTCAGGGAAAAATTTTTCCATTTAGCCTGGATCATTCATAAACGAACGTAGTGATGTTTATGGATGCGCGATGGTTTGCGGGTAGGATCCAGGCTCGCCTTCGCGAAGCTTCAGGCGCCTACGCTAAAGCTTCAGCGACAGCGTGCGGAGCAAGGTAACCCCGCATTAGAAAAACCGGTTTTTTGCGAAATTTATTGAAGCAAAAAGCCAGGTTTTTCAATAGCGTCAGAATTATTCAAGAATAATTCGGGTTAGCATCAGTTTGCCATATGCCTGCTTGTGTATTGCCAGCACTCACCCGTCCGACCGGCATGCATGATTACAATTATTTCTGAGATTTAATGGTTCGTAAGCGGAAGTTGTTGCGGACATTTATATCTATAACCGGTCAGACGGGGTGCCAAGCAGCCGGCCGAATGCTTTTGGCTTCATCATCCACACTGCCTTAGACTTCTAACAACTGCTTGCAGCTAAACGCCAACTTTATAATTTCTGCGAATAAACGAAACTTGTTCGGCTTTTGACGTCCTGCCTGCCGGCAAGCAGGGATGACAACAAAACTTATCCAGCTTTTGACGGAACTTCTTCTCCTCCCTCACTACGCTTAACTCGCTACCATAAACTTCAGTCAAACAAAATATTGTCAACCCGACGACAATCGCAATCTTCTGCTAACCCGGGCATTTAATTTGCTTACGCAGAATGCGGGACCATCTATAGTATAAAATATACTCCCCCTACTCAATCTCCTGAAGCCCTTCCCAGGCATCTTCAAGGCCGGGATCCTTTTCAAGTGCTTTCTCATATTGCCGCCTGCTCATTTCCCTGTATATGTCGGCCCGGGTATTGTGTAGCCCGGCATGCTCCGGATGTATGTTTTCGGCTACATCCAGCAGGTTTAAAGCCTCATCGAGCCGGTTCCGGTCGAACAGCCGCTGTGCATAGTAGTTAAGCACTCCGGCACTAACGGCATGACGATCTACCTTTGCTTTTAATCCACGCCTATAGGCAGACTCCGCCTGATCCTTTTCTCCTTTCAGAATATGCAGATGGCCTTTTGTCAGATAGGGTACGGCCGATTCGGGGTAGAGTGATATGAATTGCTCTGCCGGATCGACCGATCCATTGCCATTTTCATCT
>JAGXLC010000377.1 GCA_018334875.1 Bacteroidales bacterium
GGATCTACATGGGTACTCAACCTGATGTTGTTGTCAACCAGATTTTTTTCCATCAGTGGTTTGATGTCATTAAATATATCCCGGGCTTTGACGATATCAAAATTGGGCTTGGGTATTTTGGTAAGGCTTCGATAGGTATTTACAAAATGCAGCAGCCCTTCGCTTCTTTTATGAATGGTGTTTAAAGCTTTCTGGATCTCTTCGGTGGATTCTTCATCCAGCTTACCGTCGTGCTCCTCTTTTGTTTCTTTCACCATCAGGCTGAGGGTAGAGGTGAGAGAAGCCACCGGGGTGATAGAATTCATGATTTCATGGGTTAAAACCCTTATCAGTTTCTGCCAGGTTTCGGTTTCCTGCTCTTCCAATACATACTGTATGTCTTTAATGGTTACCAGCATGATGGTTCTTGTATGAAGCCGGAACTCCCTGCCGTAAACCGCCAACTGGAGAATATCATCTTCCTGCTTTATTTTAAGCACATAGTTCTTGCCCGGCTCCAGGTTTATAAGGATATCCTTCAATTCCGGGCTTACCTTTTCCATTTGTTGAATGTACTTCAGGTTGTAAACCTGGAACAGTTTCTGGAATGCCTGGTTTACCATATCTACGGTGCCGTCCTTGTGGTAGGTAATGATGCTGATGTCGATGTTGCTTACCACGCTGTTCAGATACTGGTATTGTTCTTCGAGCTGCTGACGAATCTTCTGGAAATCTTTGATTACTTCGTTGAATGCTTTATTCAGCTCGTCGAATGATTGTCCCATTCCGTCAATGTGAAATGACCTGCTGAATTCTGAAAAGCGTATGGATTCCAGGAAACTTGCCAGGTTGCGGTTGGTGATATCCACATATCGTACAAGCAGCATGATCTGGAAAATGATCAGCATACCGATCAGGAATGGGGTGATGAAATACTCCAGTGTGAGTGTATAGAAAAAAAGGAATATTGTTGCTGCCAGCAACAATATTCGAAAAGAAATAACCAGCCTGAAATTCTTATAAATCATATTTTTCCATTCTTCGGTAAAGGGAGGTTCTGGTGAGTCCAAGCTGTGAAGCAGCCTTTGTTACATTGCCCTGATTTTGCCTGAGCACTTTTTTAATTACATTTTTTTCGATGTCTTCCAGATCATAACTTTCCAGTTCGATCTCATCCCTTTTTTGTCCCGCAGGCGACAAGAGAAAATCGTCTTCTTCAAGCATATTGGAATCACACATGATGACGGCCCTTTCAATGGCATGCTGCAACTCCCTGACGTTACCCGGCCAGGGATGCCGGTTAAGTTTTTTAAGTGCCTCCGAACTGATTTTTTTGATCTGTTTTTTATATTTTTTGGAATACTGTTTAAGAAAATGATCGGCAAGCAGGGGGATATCATCTGTGCGTTCCCTTAAAGGAGGAAGGGGTATTTCAACCGTATTGATCCTGTAAAGCAGATCCTGCCTGAAATCTTCATTGGCTACCATCTTATGGATGTCGTTGTTTGTAGCACAGATCAGCCGTACATCGATATGTCTTGGTTGATTGGAACCGAGTCTTGTAACTTCTTTTCTTTCAATGGCGGCTAACAGTTTGGCCTGAAGCGGGAGGCTCAGGTTACCGATCTCATCCAGGAAAAGCGTTCCACTACTGGCTAATTCAAAGCGTCCGGCCTTGTCTTTTTGGGCATCGGTAAAAGCACCCTTCACATGTCCGAACAATTCACTTTCAAAAAGATTTTCATGAATGGCGCCAAGATCTACGCTGATAAATACTTCATCCTTTCGGGCCGAATTCCTGTGAAGGGCGCGGGCCACAAGTTCTTTGCCTGTACCGTTTTCACCGAGGATCAATACGTTGGCATCTGTTTGTGCCACTTTGTTGATGGTTTTAAACACCTCTTTCATCGCAGGGGATTCCCCGATGAATTCATGGAACGGGCGATCCTGCATTTCGCTGATCTCTTTTTGTTTTTCTTTGAGATCACCGGCTTCTCTTTTGGATTTCCGCAGCTTGATAGCTGAGGAGATCGTAGCAAGCAGTTTTTCATTCTGCCAGGGTTTTAAAACAAAATCTGTAGCTCCTGCTTTGATGGCCTTCACCGCTTTTTCAGCATCTCCATAAGCAGTGATAAAAACAACCACTGCATCGGGGTCAATCTCCAGAATCCTGTAAAGCCAGTCGAATCCTTCCTGCCCACTGATGGCGTCTTTTGTGAAATTCATATCCAGCAGGATTACATCAAAATCTTCTTCTTTCATCAATTTTGGAAGGCCTTCAGGTGAAGTTTCCGTATGGACTTTTTCCACGTGATTTTTAAGAAGCAGCTTTAAGGCAAACAGAATGTCTTCATTGTCATCTATTGCCAGTACTTTGCCTTCTTTCTCTTTTTTTTCCATTAAAGTGAAATTTTACCGGGTTGATTGAACTTATTTCCTGTAAAGATACAAATAATTTTAATATTTTGTTCGATTTCGTACTATATATGTCACACTATCGAACAGAAAAATTTATGGTGCAACCGGCCTTTATTTCTATATGATATTATTGTTTAGAGGAATATGCGTTTTGGCATGATAGATGCTAAAAAGATGTAAAGCAAACAGATTGTATTATGGATCGAGTCATTGAAAAGAAAAACGGGTTTTTCAGCAAAAAGAACATCTGGATTATGGTCGTTGCCCTATTGGTGCTGTTGGTGGCCTATAATATTTTTTTCGGCGATAAAAGCTCAAGATTGAATGTGGAAAAAGAGAAGATCACCATTCAAACCATAGAAGAAGATGTATTTAAAGATTATATTGCTGTTATCGGAACGGTTGAGCCTATTAAGACGATATTCCTGGATGCCGTGGAAGGCGGTCGCGTTGAGGAAATCATTATAGACGAGGGCAATATGGTTACCAAAGGAGATCAGATCATGAGACTGAGCAGCACAGATCTTATTCTTCGTATTTCTGACTATGAGGCTCAGGCTGCAAGATCCATCAACCAGTTAAGGGAAGCCCGAATGAGCATGCAAAGAGATAAGATCAGCAAACAGGAACAATTGATTGAACTGGATAAGGAATTCACTCAGATTCAGCGTGCTTTCAACAATAATCAAAAATTATACAGGAATGATCACATTTCCTACGAGGAGTTTCTTCAGTCCAAAGAGCAGTTTGAGACAACAAAGAAGAAGCAGGAACTGATGAAGGAGGCTTACAGGCAGGATTCCATATTCAGGAAAGCTCAGATTGAAAGCCTGGAGCGATCGGTTGGACGGATGGAAGAGGGATTGGACATTGTCAGGGAAAAGCTGGAAAATTTGACCGTTCAGGCTCCCGTTGATGGTGAACTGGCCAGTCTGGAACCGGAGGTGGGTGAGGTGATCACTTACGGCACACGTATAGGTAAGATCAACATCCTCGAGGACTATAAACTGAATGTGGAAATTGATGAGCACTATATTTCCCGGGTAAGAAACGGTTTGTTTGGATCTTTTGACTATACGGGCAAAACCTTTGATCTGAAGCTGACCAAAAAGTATCCTGAAGTCAGGCAGGGCAAATTTACCGTAGATATGGTATTTGAAGATAATCAACCTGGTGATATCAATATCGGTCAAACTTTTAGAATCAGGCTTGAACTGGGTCAGTCGAAAACAGCCGTTCTGATTCCCCGGGGCGGATTCTATCAAAGCACCGGCGGTCAGTGGGTATATGTAGTGGATGAATCCGGTGACTTTGCTTACAAGAGGAATATCCGCATAGGGCGACAAAATCCGAGATACTACGAGGTTCTTGAAGGCCTTCAGCCCGGGGAAAGAGTCATTGTGTCCAGCTACGACAATTTTAATGAGGTGGATAAGCTGATGCTGAAAGACTAAAGGGTCTCGTGTTCCGAGTCTCGTGTCTCGGGTTGAGATTTAGCCAAAGGCTGGAAATGTGAGATATAAAGTAGACCCCCAAAGTATAATTGAAGGATGTTAGGGTATTTAGAATAGAGAATCTAATAAATA
>JAGXLC010000378.1 GCA_018334875.1 Bacteroidales bacterium
GTGATCAATCATTCACCGGCTTCTTCCGGGAAGTATATAGGTTCCCCATCTCTTGTGGTCATGCCTAACGGCGATTATATAGCCTCACATGATTATTTCGGTCCAGGGGGCGGCCGTGGTTCATGGGATC
This sequence comes from Bacteroidales bacterium, assembly GCA_018334875.1. NCBI lineage: Bacteria > Pseudomonadati > Bacteroidota > Bacteroidia > Bacteroidales > Bacteroidales bacterium. Next base: position 131 of record JAGXLC010000378.1, read on the forward strand.
AAACCCTGGTATACCGATCAACTGATAAGGGGAAAAGCTGGGAACATCTTACTACCATAGAGAATCAATGGTGGTCTACGCTTTTTTATCACAACAATGCCTTGTATCTGATCGGTACATATGGCCGGATGAACAATGCCGTAATCCGTAGATCGGAAGATGGCGGAAAAACCTGGACCAAACCGACTGACAAGAATAGCGGCTTGCTTGCTGAAGGCCGGTACCATTGTGCCCCCGTACCCGTGGTGAGACATGACGGCCGTTTGTGGAGAGCCATGGAGCACGCGCCCCAGGGCAGAGACTTTGAAGCATTCATGATGTCTGTTCCGGTGGATTCCAATCTCCTGAATGCCGATAACTGGACATTCACCAATAAGATACCTTATGATGAAGACTGGTATGATGGCAGAATGCGGAGCTGGCTGGAAGGAAATGCTGTGGTTACACCACAGGGTGATATGGTTAACATCCTGCGCTGCGCCTTTTCGGATGAGACCAGGGGTGTTGCGGCTATCGTCCAGGTTAATGAAAAAGGAACGAAAGCCACTTTCCAACCGGAAAAGGGTTTTATCCGTCTCCCCGGCGGTACAGGCAAGAAATTTACCATCCGCTATGATGAAAAAAGCCGGAAGTACTGGTCACTGGTTAACTGGGTACAACCCAAAGATGTGGATACACGCGAGCGGAACACGGTTGCATTGGTCAGCAGCGAGGATTTAAAAACATGGACCATTGAAAGGATCATACTGCATCATCCCGATCCCCATCACCATGCTTTTCAGTATCTTGACTGGCAGTTTGAGGGGGATGATATCATTGCGGTATCCCGAACGGCTTATGATGATGGCCTGGGAGGAGCAGCCAACTACCATGATGCGAATTTTATGACGTTTCATCGCATTAAAAATTTTAGAGTGAGTTTCAACAAAGATTAAAAAGAAGCTCCCCATTGATTATTTATGTTGATTTTATATTCTTAGAAATATCCAAATAAAAATCATTTACCGATGAAATACATATTATATTTAGCGCTAATGACCATTACAGGATTCATGTTTTTAATATCATCCTGCAATATCAAATGCAACCAAAATTCGGAAAAAGAAAATCGTACTGTTCCTGAACAGTGGAGGGATGCCAAATTTGGTTTATTTGTTCACTGGGGACCGGTATCACTTAAAGGAACCGAGATTGGCTGGTCACGTGGAAGAGAAATACCCTTTGAGGAATATGACAGCTTATACAAAAAATTCAATCCCACCCGCTTCGATGCTGAGGAATGGGTTTCCATGTTAAAGGAGGCCGGAATGAAATACCTTGTGATCGTAACCAAACATCATGATGGATTTGTCATGTGGGATTCCGAAACCACAGATTATGATATCATGTCAACTCCCTATAAAAAAGATGTCATAAAGCAGTTATCAAAGGAATGCAGGGAACAGGGAATTTTGTTTGGTACCTACTATTCCATTGCCGACTGGTGGCATCCCGATTATCCGCTTGTTGAAAATCGAAGCAGTAAAAAAGAAGGGGCCAATATGGAAACGTATGTTGACTATATGAAAGCCCAGATCAAGGAACTGGTAGACAACTATCATACCAAAATATTGTGGTTTGACGGAGAATGGGAGGAACCCTGGACCCATGAAATGGGCCTGGACATGTATAGCTATGTTAAGTCACTGGATGATAATATACTTATTAACAACCGGGTTGATAAGGGAAGAAAAGGCATGGAAGGGATCACCAAGTCGGAAAAATATGCCGGGGATTTTGCTACCCCTGAGCAACAGGTTGGGAGATTCGATACTACAACACTTTGGGAATCTTGTATCACAATCGGTAACCAGTGGGCCTGGAAACCCGATGATGAGATTAAATCGAGAGAAGAGTGCATAAGACTTTTGGTTCAAACTGCCGGTGGGGGAGGAAATTTGCTTCTCAATGTGGGACCAAAGCCGGATGGCACAATTGCAGTCAAACAGGCTCAGCGTCTGCGTGAAATAGGAGATTGGCTTGATGAATATGGGGAATCAGTTTATGGCACGCGGGGTGGTCCGCTTCCTCCCCAGGATTGGGGCGTAAGTACACAAAAAGGGGATCAGGTGTATCTGCATATCCTTGAGCAAAGAGATAATATTTATATTGAGAACTTTCCACATGAAGTATCTGATATACGGCTACTCAATAATAATGGAGAGGTAACATACGAACAGAGTGGAAATTCTCTTGATATTTCACTATCAAATACAAAGTCATCAGCAGTAGATGTCATTATAGCATTAACTTGTAATAAATAAAAGACATAATGTTATGAAACCGTACAAATTACTTTCCCTCTTTTTCGTTATCATGTTTTTTTTATTAAACAATCTGGCATGTCAAAAAACCAACGATTTGATTATGGAAGAAGAATTCATTTTTAAGGAGGCTCCTTTTGCCAGTTGCCATGCTTCAACCATCGAGTCGACACCTGATGGTTTGGTGGCTGCCTGGTTTGGAGGCACGCAGGAGAAGAACAAGGATGTGGAAATATGGCTCAGCCGGAAAACCAATGGCCAATGGACCGACCCCGTCTCTGTAGCTAATGGAGTTCAGCATGACGATAAACGCTATCCCTGCTGGAATCCCGTTCTTTTTCAATATCCTGAGGGGCCATTAATGCTATTCTATAAAGTGGGACCCAGTCCAAGCGAATGGTGGGGTGTACTTAAAATATCCGATGATTATGGAGAAACCTGGTCGCAGGGTTACAGGCTACCTGAGGATATACTTGGGCCTATAAAAAACAAGCCTGTGCTTATGGATGACGGCAGACTCGTTTGTCCTTCAAGTACAGAAGATAAAGGCTGGAGGGTGCATTTTGAAATCACGGAAGATTATGGCAAGTCATGGAAGCTTGTCGGTCCCATCAACGACGCCAGCCAATATAACGTCATTCAGCCCAGTATATTAAAACACGGAGGAGATACCCTGCAGATTCTCTGCCGGAGCAAGGAAAACCGGGTTATCTCAAGCTGGTCGTATGACGGTGGATATCATTGGACCGATCTGAAACCTACAGAGCTTCCCAATCCCAACTCGGGCACCGATGCAGTCACTCTGAAGAGCGGATTGCAGTTGCTGGTGTACAACCATTCTAAAATTGAGGAAGGAGAGTGGGGCGGTCCAAGAACTCCATTAAATGTAGCCATTTCCAGGGACGGAAAAAGCTGGAAGAATATTCTGACCCTGGAAGATGAGTCCGGAGAATACTCCTATCCTGCCGTTATCCAGGCCTCCGATGGCCGTGTGCACATTACCTATACCTGGAAGAGAAAACGGGTAAAGCATGTGGTTCTCGATGCGGAAGAGATCAATGATTTCATGGAGTAAATTGTGATATGACAGGAGTTATTATGCAGTGTAGAGTCATGCTGGCGTGACTTGAAATTTGATTGGCAGGAAAATTTGGCTTGATCGTCATTCAATTGTCATTAGGTGTCATTGATTGTCATTAGATTGTGGAATCCCGTCTGACCGATTATCAGATAATGGCAGGAAATATGGCTATTAATGATGGATAAGCATATACCAAAGAATTGTTTATTCTGGCATCTTGGTCGGACGGGTAAATCATTGACTTTCTATTGCTCATTGCAGAATATTCCTGAATCTTTATTGATTTCCACAGTGCCTCGATTGAATCTATTAGCATTCTTGTTGACTATGTGTGAACCATTATTGACCCTTTGAGCATCTCCTTTGAGTTTTTTTGAATCATTATTGACTTTTGAAACGACCTCGCTGACCCTTTTTAGTCATTTTCAATTTTTGTTCATAAAAAACACCCAAAGTG
>JAGXLC010000379.1 GCA_018334875.1 Bacteroidales bacterium
TATTTTTTACCTTTGGAAGTTAATGAATTACTCACTTCTATATTAAACGAAGTCTTCTTTGAACCCTATTTTTCGGTTTTTTAAGCTATGCTTTTTTATTTTGATTGATATTTGGAAATCTAACACGGATTTGTATGACTGATGAAACTCCTTCCCAACTGAAAAAAAGAATAGCAGGGCTGGAGCAACGCATTGAACAATTGGAACAATCCAATTTTCTCTACAAAAATATTGTAGATAACCTCCCACTGGGCATTCAGGTGTTCGATAGTGACGGTTATTCATTTAAGATCAACCGGAAACAAAAGGATCTTCTGGGTTTGTCCGATATGGATGAGGGCATCGGTGAGTTCAATGTGTTAACGGACCCCTATTCGAAGGCCATGGGGGCAGACAAAAAATACGAACAGGTTTACAATGGTTCCACCTATGAAAACGAATTTGAATATAATCCGGGCATTGAAGACAACCAATGGAACACCCGCGAAGCCTCCCTTATTATTCATGAAAGGATCTTTCCGGTAAAGGATCGGGAGGGTAATGTAAACTATACGGTTGCTGTTCTGGAAGATAAAACCGAAGAACGAAGAGCGGAAAGATCCTGTAGAGAAAGCGAGGAAAAATACAGGATAACCTTAAATTCCATTGGTGATGCGGTGATTTCAACGGATACCGAGGGCAAGATACTACAGATGAATGAAGTGGCCAGGAATATGACCGGATGGAGTGAGGAGGAAGCCATCGGTCAACCTATGGAAGAAGTGTTTCATATAGTGAATACCCATACGGGGGAGATTACAGAAAATCCTTTGGATGAGGTATTGAGAAGCGGAAAAATTGTGGATCTGGCAAAGGATACCAAGCTTATATCAAAAAACGGGACCGAATACCAGATTGCCGATTCCGCCTCCCCAATCAAAGATGATGATGGAAACATCCATGGAGTGGTAATTGTTTTCCGGAATATTACCGAACGCAAAAGACATGAGTCGGAGCGCCGGATTACCCTGCAATTGCTTCAGCATATGCATACTACAAATGATCTGCATGAGCTTATGTCTGGTATTACGGAGCTTATGAAAGAATGGTCGGGCTGTGAGGCCGTTGGTATTCGCCTTAAGCAGGGTGAAGATTTTCCCTATTATGAAACACGGGGATTCCCGGATGAGTTTGTTCACCTGGAAAACAGCCTTTGCGAGGTGGATGAACAGGGAGAATATGTAAGGGACAGCCGGGGCAGTCCCGTTCTGGAATGTATGTGCGGCAATGTAATTCGCGGACGAACCGATGCCAGTCAGCCTTTTTTTACGGAGTTTGGCAGCTTCTGGACAAACAGTACCACCGATCTGTTGGGATCAACCAGTGAAGAAGACCTGCAGGCACGCACCCGAAACCGTTGCCAGGGAGAAGGCTATGAATCTGTGGCCCTGATACCTCTGCGTCACGGTAACAATACACTGGGCCTGCTTCAGTTCAATGAGCCCAAAAGAAACTGCTTTGATGAGGAACAGATTCATCTCTTTGAACGGCTGGCTTCCAATCTGGCTTTGGCTGTATCCCAGCACCACACTGCAGAAGAGCTGCAAAAAAGTGAAGAAAAATTCCGGGCCCTTTTTGAGAATGCGCCGGTTGGAATCTTTCAGACCACTTCAAAAGGTAAACTTTTGATGATCAATGATACGATGGCGCATATTCTGGATTTCGACAATTCTGAAGAGGCCCTTGCATATTATGGTGATCTGAGTCAACAGCTATACCTTTATCCCGAGAGGCGGGAAAAATTTTTGCAACTGTTGAATGAGGAAGGCAAAGTTGAAGATTTCGAATACGCTGCAAAAACATGTAAAGGAAGACAGATCTGGTTAACCATGAATGCCAGGATTGCAAACACCTACCCTGACGGATCGTTATTAATTGAGGGGTTTGTCGCCGATATTACAGCCCGGAAACTTGCTGAACAGGGACTGGCTAAAAGCAACAACAAGTTTAAAGCATTGGTGCAGCAGTCTTCAGAGATGCTCTTTCTGCATGATCTGGATGGCCGCATTGTGGAGTTTAACCGGGCAGCCAAAAAGAACACAGGCTATGGCCAGAAAGAGCTGGCTTCCATGACTGTTTTTGATATCGACCCGGATGCCATAGACCGTGACGATCAGAAAAAGTATTGGCAGGCTCTTTCAGTAAACGATGAACCCGTTTATTTTGAAGTCAGGCACAGGAAAAAGGATGGATCCATTTATCCGGCAGAAGTTATCATTTCCAAAGTAGTACTGGAGGATCAGGAATACATTCTGGCCCTGGCACGCGATATTACTGAAAGAAAGAAAGCCGAAAAAGAATTGAAGAAGACTGAGGCCCGGCAAAGCGCCATGATTGCCAATATAGCAGATGTCCTGGCTATCATGGATAAAAAGGGCATCATCCAATACAAAAGTCCCAATATCACCAGATTGTTTGGTTGGAAGCCGGAAGAACTGATTGGCAGTTCCTGTTGGGAAACAGTCCATCCCGATGACCGAGAACGTTTGCAAGATCAGTTTAACCAGCTATTACAAAGAAAAAATGACACCACAAAGGTTGAATATAGTTACAGATGCAAGGACAACACCTATACACCAGTTGAGTTAACTGCCGTTAATCTGCTTCACGATCCGAATGTGAAAGGAATTCTTGTGAATTATCACGATGTTTCGAGACAAAAGATGGTTGAGGAGGAACTGAGAAATGCCAAAGAAAAAGCTGAAGAAAGTGATCGCCTGAAATCTGCATTCCTGGCCAATATGAGCCATGAGATCCGTACTCCTATGAACGGTATCATGGGATTTTCCCAGATGTTGAGGGAAAAAGAGTACCCAAGGGACAAACAAAAGCAATATCTGGATATTATTTACTCCAGAACCCTACATTTGCTTCAAATCATCAATGACCTTGTAGATGTTTCGAAAATTGAGGCAGGCCAGCTTACACTGAACTTTCAGGAGTTTTGTCTGAACGACTTGCTGCAGCAACTATACAACATCTATAAGAAGGAACTTGAAAGCAGAGAAAAACCTCACATTCAACTGCTAATGGATGTGGCGCTGGACAATGAGCATGGTGTCATCAAATCCGATGTCAACCGTTTCAGACAGATTATGGATAACCTCCTCAGCAATGCAATCAAATATACCCATAAGGGCCGGATAGCCTTCGGTTACGAATTACAACCGAGCCCTTACCTGCTTTTCTATGTAGCGGATACGGGCATTGGCATCCCTTCCGAAAAGCAGGGCATCATCTTTGAGCGTTTCAGGCGGGTGGAAGATTCAACCCGCAGGGTATATGAAGGCACAGGTCTGGGATTGACAATATCCAAAAATCTTGTTGAATTAATGGGTGGAGAGATGTGGGTGGAATCCCGGGAAAACGAAGGCACTGTAATTTATTTCACCCTGCCTTATCAGCAGAGTGAAGCGGGAAAAAAGGAAGAAAAGCAGAACCTGAAAAAAGAACGGTATGACCTGACGGATAAAACCCTTTTGATCATAGAAGATGACCCGACGAGCCGTGAATATCTGAATGAAGTATTAAATACGCTGGGTGCCGGTGTTATCTTTGCCGAAAACGGAGCAGAGGGCCTTCAGGCATTTGAGAAGAAGCCGTCCATTGACCTGATCCTTTTGGATATCAGACTTCCTGATATCAACGGCATTGAAATAGCCAGAAGGATAAGAGAGCAAAACGAGAAGGTTCCTGTTATTGCTCAAACGGCAAATGCTATGGGAGGAGATCGTGGAAAATGTATTCAGGCAGGTGCTACTGATTATATTGCGAAACCAACAGATATGGAAGAGCTGTTGGCGATGATCATTAAATATATATGATTTTGGGCAATCAAGCGAAAATATGATTAGTAACTGAATTTATATTTTCGTGCATTTTTTGGCAGAAA
>JAGXLC010000380.1 GCA_018334875.1 Bacteroidales bacterium
GCCCGTCGATTTATCCCAACCCTTGAACAGAGGATCCTCTTCACTATCCAGCTTGTTGTTCCAGTTGGTAGTATCTGTAGCTGTAATCCCTGAAGCTACCGAGGAACCGTATACCGGGTCCGTTTCATCGGAATTCGTAAAATGGCCCAGGTCGCTGATCTGGCTCTCGGTGATCTCTATGCCCGCAGATTTATCCCATTTGCTAAATAAAGGATCCTCTTCATTTTCCAGGTTGTTCCAGTTGGAGGTATCTGTTGCTGTAATTTCCGAGGCTACCGAGGAACCAAAAACCGGGTCCGTTTCATCGGAATTCGTAAAGTGGCCCAGGTCGCTGATCTGGCTCTCGGTGATCTCTATGCCCGCAGATTTATCCCAATCGTTGAAAACCGGGTCCTCCTCACCAATGCTTCCGGAAACACGCTCAGCCGTTCGGGCATGCAAGGCATAAGGAACACTCAGCAACTGGCTGGTACCGGATATGGTATAATTTGTGCCACCGGTAGGATCGGTTTCTGTTTGTATGAAATAGGGCCCATTATCCCAGCTTATTGCTAAAAAATCACCGTTTACAACTGTGCCGCTTCCTATTTCAATGCTTACAAGACCGTTTGCATTGGTAGCAGGACTTCGCGTTTCAACATAAACAGCCGTGCCACTGGCAGATCCCTGCAAAATACTGATACGCATACCTACATCCTGATTAGTTACCAGCTCATTACTGCTGTTGCGGATAACCGCCTGATAGCTCATTTTTTGGGGTGACTGAGCAAATACCCCTGCAGCCAATAAAAAGGCCGTGAAAAATGTAAACAATTTCCTCATAGCTTATTCACTTTTAATGTTTAATAATTTTAAATGTCTTGATTTCCCTTTCGTCCCGTAATACCTTTAGAAAATAGATTGCCGGTATGAACCGGTTCATAGCAATCCTGGTTTCGCTTGATTTAATTCTCACACGTTTTAACATGTTTCCATTCACGTCATAGAGCTGACAAAACAGATCATTCAAGGCCAAATCCCCTACTGACACCAAATAGTTGGTTATTTTCAGTACAAGAAAATTTTGTACCGGATTTGGATAAGCCAACACATTCAGCTCAATGCCTTTGGCCTCGTCAAGGGCAGTTTCCACAACGATTTCATAGGGTTGTTGTATACCCTGATTTGAGGAAGCGGAAGATCCGGATACCGTCGTATAAACAACCTGACCGACAGAATAGCTTACCGAACCGCCACTACCTGAAGCTTCGCCCCCAGTTGCAGGCTGGGCTTCCTGTGCCCGCAATCCTGTCACTCCAAAAACCAGGAAGAGCAGGAAGGTGAATTGAATTTTTTGATCTCGCATTTTATTGTCTTTTAATTTGTTTATATATTATTGAATAGTTGATTATATGATAAGAACCAGAAATATCCGGTATTTTCAGATACACCTCATGCTGATAACCGATAGCTATCCGGCTTTGTAATTCCTCTGCTGAAGAAGTACGTTGGCCAAAACGGAAATGATACGGAAGATGAGCATTCGTTGGTTTTGAATGAAAATCCGCAGGCGATCGATTATTATTTGCCGGAAGGGTTTACCGGTGGAGGTTGTAATGTGTCAGATCCAAGAAACAGAACAGGTCATCAAAATCAACAACGGATTACAGAAATTGGCAGAAAAACGTTAAAAAGAACAATCTGAGACTACACCATACAATCTATCATGTATCATTATATATAATATCCGGCATAGATTCCTGATCTCCGCTAATGCTCCGTCAGGAATGAGCATTCTTTTCGGATCTTTGCCTATATGTTATTCCGACCAAATCCCTCGTGACAGGAAATAGTGCCATATAACCCGCTTGTTAAAGCAGGTATATCTATCCTTTAATTTAATAGATTATAAATAAAACAGCTTACCGGAAAGGTGGCTATAAATCCTTAAAAATCTTCAGCAGCTGATCTTTTTTCCTGCTGGACACAGGAAGGGAGGTATCATTTTTCAGCACCACATGCTCGCGTTCCCGGTTGAAATGATCCAGGTAGTTCAGATTCATCAGATGGGACTGATGCAGCCTGAAAAAACCATATGGCTCAAGCATCTGCTCAAATTCCTTTAAGGTTCTGGAGACAATCAGCTTTTTGCCTCCATGCAGATAAATGTTGGTATAATTGCCGTCCGACTGACAATGCATAATATCCTGCACATTCACCAGGTGAATGCTCTCAGAGGTTCTGAGTACAATCTTCTTTACCTCACTGGAAATATTTTGTATGTTGGAAAGAAACGCGTTCAGCTTAATCTGGGTATCCTCAAATTCTATGGCTTCCTTTACCCTGGCAAGGGCTTTGCTGACCTCATCCGGATCAAAGGGCTTTAAAAGGTAATCCAGTGCAGAAAATTTGAAGGCCTTGATGGCATATTCCTCAAAGGCTGTAATGAATATCAGCTTAAAATTAAACGGGTTCACCTTCCCGAGTAAATCAAATCCTGTTCCGTCGGGCAATTGAATGTCAAGCAACAACAAATCGGGACTGTAGTTTTTCAATACATCCACACCTGTTTGAACATCGCCGGCTTCAGCAACAATTTCCGCATCATCAAGTTCCTGTAGTATTATTTTGGAAAGGGACCTTCTTACGCTTTCTTCATCGTCAATGATAACAATTCTCATAACATATCATTTAAAGTCCTGACAAACATCCTTTCATTACTCTTTATGTATATTCCCTGATCTTCCTTCATTTGCACCTTTCAGCATATAGGGTATCCATATATCTACCCTGGTGCCCTGCTGATCATCACCATTCTTCCCAAGATCGTGTATTTCCATATGGATTTTATGTTTTCGGAAACGGTTCAGATTTAGAATACGTTCCCGTGTAATTTTTGTTGCAAGGGATTGATGATCCTTATCATTTGTTGCTTTAAACTGTTTTGACCGTTCAATGCCTATGCCGTTGTCCTCAATCACAATCTGAATATTTTGTCCGATTGGTGCATATTGAACATAAAGCCGGCCGGGGTACTCTGCAAGTTTGAATCCGTGTTCTATGGCATTTTCCACAAATGGCTGCGTGAGCATTGGGGGGATCAACACTTTTTCCGGGTCCAGCGATTCACTTACTTCCAGAAAATACTCAAATAATTGGTTGTATCGGATCTTCTGTATGGTAAGATAATGCTCAAGGGTTTCTATTTCCTGCGAGAGCGATATATAATTTGTTCTGGAATGACTGAGTATCAAACGAAGCAGTTTGGAAAACTTGACCAGGTAATGATTGGCCTTACCGACTTCCTCGCTCAACATAAAATTTTGAATGGAAGTAAGGGAGTTAAAAATAAAATGGGGATTCATCTGTGAGCGCAACAATTTCTGCTCCAGCTCCACATTATTCTTTTCCTTTTTCAACCCCTGAATTCGCATCCTTACAAAAACAAAAGCAACGCTTCCCAGACTAAAAATGACCAATAGCAAAAACCACGTAGTCCTATAGAAAGGCGGATAAATCCGAATCTGCAATGAAACCGGTTGATCGTTCCATACATAATCGTTATTAGAACCTTTTACCTTGAAAGTATAGGTCCCGGGATCGATATCGGTATAGCTCGCCTTATTTTCATCTTTCGGATAAACCCAGTCTTCATTCACTCCTTCCAGCATGTAGGCATATTGATTTTTCTCAGGTGCGGTGAAATCCAGAGAAGCAAAGTGAAGGGTAAAAAAATTCTCATCATGTTCCAATGAAATCCTGTTTTGGGAAGTAAAATCCCTACGAATGATCTGATCAAATTTTTCGAACGCTGTAATCTGCAGTTTTGGTTTTCTGGTATTTTTTACGATCATTCCGGGATGAAAAAGGGTAATGCCATTCTCCCCTCC
>JAGXLC010000381.1 GCA_018334875.1 Bacteroidales bacterium
CTGAAGCGCAAAATCAAACACTATCCCCGGTTGCCCCAACTCAAAAATTTCCTGTCCGTGGCCTGGATGAAAACCGGTAATGAAGAAAAAAGTTATGAGGTAAACGACTGGATCCTGAAAGAACACCCCGGTTACTTGTTTGGCCTTGTCAATAAGGCCAATGAACATTACATAAAGGGTGAATACGACAAAATGCCTGAACTGCTGGGTCAAGCCATGGAGCTGAAATTATTATACCCCAACAGGGAAGTATTTCATTCCGCAGAAGTAATCTATTTTTATTTCACAGCAATCATGTATCTCACTGCCGTTGGCGATACGGATGCGGCGAAAGTGCGCCTGAACATGCTTCAGGATATTGCCCCGGATCATGAAAAAACCAGGCAGGCCGAAGCCCTGATCACGCAAGCCAACCTGGAGGCTGCCCGTGAGCAGATGGCCAAAGAGGAGGAGGAACGGATCACACCAGAATTTTCATCCTATGATCAATCTGTACAAACCAATCAACCGCCGAAATTTACGCATCAGTTGATCCATGAGCTTTACAAGGCCGATTATCATATTGATCGGAAGGTGGTGGCCAACATTTTGGCATTGCCCCGTGAATCACTTATTGATGACCTGCGAAAGGTGCTGCGCGATGCCATTCAGCGGTACGAATATTTTAACAGATTGGCAGATGAGGGGGAGATCGAAGATGAAAAAATGTTTTTCCCTATTCATACGGTTTTACTGTTGGGCGAATTGAAAGCCGGCGAAGCCATCCGGGATATCCTGGAGACCCTGCGGCAGGGCGAAGCGTTTATCACTTTTTGGTATGGGGCTTTTTTGACGGAAATCTTATGGCAGCCCCTGTATAAATTGATCGATCACAACCTGGAAGTATTCCGCGACTTTATGCTTGAGCCGGGGGTGGATACCTTTGCCAAAAGTGTGGTTTCATCAGCTGTCCTCCAGTATTATTTGCACAACCCTGACAGCACAGAGCAAATAAGGGGTTGGTATCAAAGCGTTTTAACGGATTTTCTGACTACAGAAAAGGAGAACCTGATTGATACGGATCTTATTAGCTTGATAATTTGTGACGTTATGGAGGGTGGTTTCCGGGATTTACTCCTTGTTATCGATAAGCTGTTTGAAGCCGGGTATGTGGCTGAAAGCATCTGTGGAACAAGGGAAGATGTACATAAGGATTTTGGGAATGAAAAGATTGCTTCCTGGAAAAAAGGGGTCTTGTCCATCTATGATCAGTATGATGATATTGTCAACAACTGGTATGATCAAGATGAGGATATGATGGAAGAAGGCCCCGGCTCTGAGTTGCTGACAGAAGAGACCCCTAACGACGGTCCGGTCATCCGCGAGCCCAAAGTGGGAAGAAACGATCCCTGTCCCTGTGGCAGCGGAAAGAAATACAAAAAGTGCTGCCTGGTGCGGAGTACAGATTAGAGACTTAATTTATATCTGAATTGTCATAACAATACAAGCAACCCGTATAGCATTTTTTCGGCGGCCAGCCGTGTTTACCCATCCGGTTGGCCACCTTTCTGTGGACGCCTTTTTCCAGGAAGCTGAAGCTAAAAGTTTGAACACCCAGCTCACTGGCCGATCCCAGGATATGGGCAAAAAACGGCAGGCTGGAGAAGGTATGATCTTTGTACCCTTTTCTCTCCTTTTTTCTGTTTCCCGGATCAGATTCAAAGGGTAATATTTGGGCATGTCCGTCATCCTCGAGGCGCTGAGCACCACCCTTTTTTCCATCGGATCCGTATCGAAAAGCTTCATTTATTGCACTTTTACCTATGCAGAAGTAACAAAAAACTGCACATCCAGATGTGCAAAAATGTAAAAAAGCAATGGAAACTTGTGTTTATCACATATATGACCATGCAAAGTTCCATTTGGCCACTAAATAAATCAAAATATAATAAAATGAATTGTTTAAATTGGTGCCATCAATGAATGGATCTATGATTGAAGTAGTAGCCGGTCTGATCATGCAACAGAACAAGGTGTTGATTGCCCGAAGGGCATCGCACAAGTCTTTCCCTCGCAAATGGGAGTTTCCTGGCGGCAAGGTGCACGAAGGGGAAACACATCCCGAAGCTTTGCAGCGGGAGCTTTATGAGGAGTTTGGCATCCGCACCCGCGTGGGCACCGAATGCTGTTCGGTGGATCACGATTATGGTGATTTCATGATCCGCCTCACCGCCTTCTGGGCCGAATACACCGACGGCATGCTGAAGCTGGAAGATCACGACCGCATTGCCTGGGTACCCGTAGAAAACCTCCTGCGTTATGACATGACCGAAGCCGACCACCCCATCCGCGACGCCCTGGTGCGGCTGTTTCTGAATTTAGAATGAATTCAAGAGATTCTGATTACATGGTTTATGGAAGGAAAGGCTGAACATTTTCCTTTTCTATGAATTCAGCAATTTGGTCCATTTCTGATGAGGGGATTAGATCCATGTATTTTAATTCCGATATATGTTTCCACAGATTATGATGCACATCTGATTTTTTATCCGGCTCATCCCCAATCACAAAATATTTTCCCTTCGTGTTTTTTTCATCAAATGCCTTTATCAAAGAGATCAGGTCATAGAAATTGGCAAGCAGATCATAGTTTCGGGATTGGAAATCTATTGCCTTGCCAACTACAGGCTGCCCGTTCTTACCGATAAAATTCACGTGAACAGGCATAGCCAGTGTGTCAAGATCTTGGATGTTTAAGTCTGCATCTAGATTGACCTTTCCTTTAATTTTTGGGTATAGCCTGGTTTGAATGACGGTATTGATAGATTCTTTAACAACTCGTTTTTCAGAAGACTCTTTGAAAATATATTTATCAAATAAAGTCCTGAAATTTTCATCGCTGGGTTCCAGGTCAATCTGCACAGGGCTGGAAAAAGAAAGCAGGTTTTTATTGTATCTTGAGAGATAATCAATATACTGCTGGGTAAAAACCCTTTCCTTTAATCCATTGATGGATATATCCATTTCATTTTGCTGGTTCTTATCAATAGTCCGATCAATCGTATGCTGGATGTTTTTCAGGTTATCTTTTAACAGCCTACTAGCTGATTTGGGTAGAAAGGCATTGATATGGGAGAGTTTTGTCCTGGAATAATCAAAGATCACATTATTTTCTCCGGTTAAAATCAAGCCTACACCGATTTGCTCCCTTATGGCGGGATTGAGTGTTGCATATAATATGGAGTAAAAGGCTTTCATGGCTTTTCACGAATTTTTATTGAATTCCTCAATTATTTGCCGCGCTAATTTAACGATATTCTTTCTGTTTTGTTTTGGGAGCTAGCTAGTTGAAAAGCAGGTTGGCTTTTTGATTTCTGGTATGCTTGCACAGATAAGTTTTCAGATCGCTGGCTTCAACCATTAACGGCCTGCCACTGGTTTGGATAACATGCCGGGCAAAAATTTCCGATATACTGGCTAAGGTTCTCAATTGTGTCCTATCATCCTATCAATCATCAAACTAAATTAATAAAAATCAATGATAAATGCCTAAGCATTCTCATAAATATGGAGGGAAGATAATAAAAAACCGCATTTACGGTAATGCGGCCAACCAAGTCTTTTACTCTATGAGCAATGACAATCCAAAAATAAACAATTTACACTTTAATTCCAAATATAAAACAGATTATAATTCATTTTATTGTATTGATAAAAAGAGTTTTATCTAATGGTTAAGGCATAGAAGAGCGTGACGAGTTTTCGAAAAAGGGTCAAGTATAGGGAAGGAGTTTAAAATTATCATTTGCAGGTACAAGGTCATAAGTTTCCCGGTCACTTTCATTGAACAACTGAGAATTTAACGCTCCATTCTCGACCGGAA
>JAGXLC010000382.1 GCA_018334875.1 Bacteroidales bacterium
TCACGTATTCGTTGTGGATTAGGGGCTAATGGGCATCCCACACATCCTAATCTCTTAAAATTATAAGGAGGATCATAAATATATGGATAAGGCAAATTATTTTCCTTAATGTATTCCCAGATCTCATTACTTGTCCATTCTAAAATAGGATTCACTCTTGTGGTGCCTTGATGCCTATCATCACACATTTCTGGCTTATATAATTTTCTTTTATATCCTTCCTCCCATCTAATACCTGTCAAATTTCTTTTTTCTACACCAGGGCTTTCTTTTAAGTATTCACAACACCATCTTCTAATCCGGGATGGGAAACCTTTTTCTTGAATTAATTTATAAAAGGATTTTTCAGGATTTTTTATAACCACCTCAGGATAATTATCCCGAATAAACTTAATATGTAAAGGAGGATCAAGGGTTGTGTTTGAATATGTAGCCTTGAAATTTACCCCAGACTTTTTTGCTAAATCTAATAGAACAATACTATCCTTACCTCCTGAAAAACCTAAATTATAAGGTTTCCTTGGTATATATAAATCCTGAATAAGTTTAGTTGATCTTTCTATCTTATTATTTAATGATTTCATATTTTAAAAAGGTAAAAAATCATAACCAATCTCTTCCATCTGTTCCTTCCCGGCTCTCAAGGAACAAATACTATCCCATCCGTTATAAGTCAACAGTTTTTCTTCTCCTCCGGGTTGCTTCAACAATTCATATATTTGGTTGAAGGCATTGCCATTCTTTCTATCCTTTGCTATGAGATAGGGATGTATCTCTGAGTCATAATCCACCACACCAAACCTTTTGTAGACCTCAAATTTCAGACTATTCACTCCCGGGCGATTGTCCAGGGTGTGAGAGGCAAGCATGGTGTCAAATTCCATCCCCTTAATCTCCGTCCCATGCAGGCGTTTCCTGGCCCAATGAATTTCGTGTTTCATGTTAGAACACACTTTACCAATGGCTGGGTTTTCCAGTAAGCGAATCAGGGGCATCTTGTCTTTTTTGCTATTGGGAATGCGAAAGGCGTAGGCGTTATTCTCATCGTAAGCTACAGCGCCAGAAACTATACGGTGCCCCTGGGCATGAGGCTTTAGTCCGGTTGTTTCCCAATCCAAACCAACAAGATCGGTATGGATGTCATCCAGTGGGGAAAGATCCTCAATGATATGAATGTTGGGGGCATAGAATCGGGGAGGTTTGGTCCCGGCAAGTGACAGAGCCCGTTTCAAATCTTTTTTCCAGAGATTATAGGCAACATCTTCTTCTGTTCGCTCAACAAACGATGGGTGAAAGACCGGGCAAACCCAGGCTTTATGATCCCGATCTGGGATGTTCCAACCCCTCCATTTCATCACACCACCAAGATCCTTTTGCCATCGATGTCCCAGGAAACTAACAAGGGCTGATTTACCAAATAACACAATCACGTCGGGCTTATATTCTTCCAACACTTTTGAAACTATAACGTTACGACAACAAGCTACCTGGAAGTCTGAAGGAGTTTTATTCCCTATCGGCCGACAATTGACTGAATTGATATTCAGACAATCCTCAAATATATCCACCCCGAGTTCCCGGTAAGTTCTTTGCAATAGCCGACCCATCTTTCCTTGCCATTGCCTGCCTTTTTTATCCTCTGTTTCCCCAGGAGCTTCCCCGATGTTTAGTATCCTTTTTTTGAAATTACCATAAGGTTTCATCTTTGGAGATAGGACATCTTTATACAATCCACACGACACGCAGGAATAACTTCGGCGGGCATCAGGGCGATTTGATTTGTTTTGTTTTTCAAAGAAACCTCTCATTGACCTGTCTTTTTAATGGCATCTGTTAGTTTTTTGATCTCCTCCTGGGTCACTTTCGAAGGAGATTTGACCCGTCTTTGATCTATGGTGGTTATGTAGGCGATGTCATCCTTCGGCCAAAGTATAGAACTATTTTTACCCCTTCTCAACTCTACGGAATGTTTTCCCCATTTGATTTTTCTGATGTAATTGATGGGAATGTCCTTTTTGAATCTCAACGAATGTATATTTGCTTGATAATACATCTTTATTCCTCCTTATTTTGCAATACACTTACATATTCCCATCCTTCTCCCTCAAACTTCAGGGCATTTTCCCCTACCACACACTGGGGAGTCTCCGCCAGTATATCCTGCAGTAGGTAAGGGGCGATAATAAAGCCAATCGGATCGCCATCGTATTTTATTGGGGATTTCTCCTCAAATGATCCAGCATCGGATCTCCCCTTCACCCATAATTTGCCCTTTGTGATACTAATCTCCACCTTTTCATCCAGAAGATTATCCCGGCGGGCAAAAATGGAGGCCTTATCAATACTATCAATAACGGATGCGGGGAAGTTTACTTTCACTCCTTCTATCTCCATAAACGGGGATATATCTTTGTATTTATTTTTATAGATCCGGGAAGAAAGTATTGTACCATCTGCATTGGAAAAATGCACCCATCCGTCACCAGGGGCAATGTGAGTTGGTTTAATTCGAAGCACTTCTCTAATGGAAGTGGCTGGAATCAGGAAAGTGTCAATGGGCATATTTTCTCCCATGAAACATCGGGCAATTCTAAAACGGTCAGTTCCTTCGATATATCCCGTTTTTGTAATATGAGTGCAAGTCAATACTGGATCAGACATATCCCTTGAACAAGCCGACATAGCAAATTTTGCAAATCGATTGAAGTCCGCCGGCAATTTTTTCCACTTACCAGTTTCCCCTATTTCCTTTTTAAAAGGTAATGTGATTTCCTGTTCAAGAGTGAAACTGGCCTTAGCCCTCCCGGCTTTTAGTTTGACCTCATTACCTTCAATACTGACATCAACTTCGTCTTTTTTTAACTTACCAAGCAATTTGTATAATTCCTCTGCCTGAATGGCCCCTTCTATTTCCAAGTCCTCTACGGGATGAGACAGGCTAATTTCATCATTATAGGTTATTACCTTTCCTTCCTGGAAAATGAAAGAGGTGGTTTGTTCAATCTGTTCTTTGCTCGCCAGTCCTGGACGGACGGTTTCGATGGCTTTCTGTAGTTGTTGTTTGTTTATTTTCATTTTTCTGGATTTTTGCCGGTTTCACAATATACCCATAGTTGCTTCTTATTGATTCCCTGCTCAGTTAAAAAGTGATAACTTACAAGTCTTCTTTTGCCTTTTGCTTTAGTTAGACTTTCTCCTTGCATTTTCTCAAGTAACCAAGTTGCCAGATATATTTTCATAATAATTCCTTTAAATAGTCAATTTTAGTTATATCAAAAACATTTTTAATTAAAGGATGTGAGGTTTCAATAGACCTTACTTTTCCTTTAAATTGTAATCGAGTTTTATTGCTGTTTGTTCCCATTTTCCATTTCCAGTTATTTATAAAAATATCAATATGTATAGGAATCGAAATGTTGATTTTTCTCTTTCCTTTTTTTTCATGCTTATCAACAACAAGTATATAGTAATTTAGGTGAGATAAAATCATCAAATATTGCTCAGGTTGATTTATGAAGTCAGAAGGAACTTTAAAATAAATCCCACTTTTACCTTTAAATAAAAATCTTATTGGGATTTTTTGCCCAACTTCTTGTTTAGTTAAAAAATAATCTACTCCCATCGCTTTTTTATAAAAAGTTCTGTGTATTCTGTTAGGCAAAACGTTATTGGTGGACTTAACTTTTATATCCATCAAAACCTGATACGGGTGCATTTCATCTAAACGATAAGCAGAAGTAGCCATGAAGGAATTTATATAATCAGCTACCATTCTCCTATCGTTTAAACCTTTAATATAATCGTTATTATATTTCATAGGTCAAAATAATCCTTTATTTTTAGGTTCA
>JAGXLC010000383.1 GCA_018334875.1 Bacteroidales bacterium
CGGTTGATTGAATTGCTAAATGGTTACATTGTTGAATTGAGGCTAAGGCTGAGGCTAAGGCTAAGGTCAGAAAATTAACAGTAAGGTATTTGTAGGTACGGTTGTATATGGTAAAATTGTTACATTGTTGAATTAAGGCTGAGGCTAAGGCTAAGGCTAAGAACAGAGCGGCTACGGGCGGTTGATTGAATTGCTAAATGGTTACATTGTTGAATTGAGGCTAAGGCTGAGGCTAAGGCTAAGGTCAGAAAATTAACAGTAAGGTATTTGTAGGTACGGTTGTATATGGTAAAATTGTTACATTGCCAACTTGTTAAAATGAGGCTAAGAAGAGGAAATTTACATTCAGCATGTGGGGCAAGGATAAAATTGGGAAAATATCTCTACCGATTACAATTATAACAAAAACAATTGATCATGAGCTACACGTATGAATATCCAAGACCGGCAGTAACAGTTGACTGCCTGGTGTTATCGAAAGAAAATGAACAGGTTTGGCTGATGTTGATCCAGAGAGACAAACCTCCGTTTGAAAAATCCTGGGCTTTGCCCGGGGGTTTTGTGGAAATTGATGAAGATCTGGATGAAGCCGCTTACCGGGAATTAAAGGAGGAAACCGATATCTCTGACATAGAACTCCGGCAATTCCGTGCGTTTGGCAAACCGGGAAGAGATCCGCGGGGAAGAACGATCTCCATCGTATATTATGGCTTTGTGGATTCTGAGAAAACAACGGCCATAGCCGGTTCGGATGCCAGAAATGTGGATTGGTTTGAGATCAACGACCTGCCTCCCCTGGCTTTTGATCATGATGAGATTATTGAAATGGCACGAAGAAAACTGGAGATATAAGGAAGATAAAAAAGCACCAATTATCAATTTCCAAATAACAAATAATACTCAAACTTCAATTATCGAATTTCAAAACACCCCGGGCTACAGTCATAAAGGCCTTAACCCGGAGTGTTTAGATCATTTAGTATTGATTATTGGAATTTGTTTGTGATTTGTGATTTGGTAATTGATGCTTTATGTATAAATTATAGAATCTTGAGATAAACGTTTGTATAGAATGTAGATATTTCAGAACAAAATCCCTTTCTCTTTAAAATAACCGATAATCTTGTCCACCGATTCCTGAACATTCAGTTTATCCGTTTCGATGGTAATTTCGGGATTTTCCGGCTCTTCATACGGAGCAGAGATTCCTGTAAATTCAGGGATTGTGCCGTTTCTTGCTTTCTTATACAGTCCTTTTGGATCTCTTTCCTCACAGATGGAAAGAGGAGCCGTAACATGTACTTCAATAAAGTCGCCCTTTTCATTCAGGTTTCGGGCCCTGTCCCGGTCTTTACGGTAGGGTGAAATGAACGAAGTGATGGCAATCACACCTGCTTCGGCAAACAGATGGGCCACCTCCCCTATCCTGCGAATGTTCTCCTCACGGTCTTCGGGTGAGAAGCCGAGATCACCGTTCAGCCCGTGGCGTACGTTGTCGCCGTCCAGGATGAACACGTTGGTGCCCATTTCAAAGAGCGTCTTCTCCAGTTCTGTGGCAACGGTGGACTTTCCGCACCCGGATAATCCGGTCAGCCAAAGCACCACCCCTTTGTGGCCGTTCTTCTTCTCCCGCGCCTCCTTGGTGATCACCGTATCGTGCCACACCACGTTGGTGCTCTTCTTCTTTTCCGATGCGTTTCCTTCTTCATCCTTTGAGGTCAGGTAGGCTTTCAGTATATCGCCCACTGGCTTTCTGAGTATCCGTTCGTCCACATCTTCACCTTTCTTCAGCTTATTCCTCACTTCTTTTCCGCTAATGGAGACCGACTGATAGCCTTTGGGCTGGAATTCACTGATCAGGCCTACCCTGTTTAATTCTTTGAAGAAGGCTGCAAATCCCACTTTTACAGGTTCGATCTCCAGCTTGCCATTCAACTCATCGAACTTATGGTGGGCATCGAAATCTCCCCAGATGGGTGTTCCGTCGTCAAAGGGGGCATCGGCATGCTTCCGGCCGATCACAATGTTGGTGAAGCCGTAATTTTGCCGGTAAATGGAATGCATTACCGCTTCTTTCGGACCGGCATAAAACATCTTCATATCAAGACCAATCATCAGCATCTCATCATCAAGGTCGTAGCCTCTATTCTGCCACAGTTCTTCAT
Source organism: Bacteroidales bacterium (assembly GCA_018334875.1). Classification (NCBI taxonomy): domain Bacteria; kingdom Pseudomonadati; phylum Bacteroidota; class Bacteroidia; order Bacteroidales; species Bacteroidales bacterium. The sequence goes on from JAGXLC010000383.1 coordinate 2,166, forward strand.
CTTTATCGCCATATCCGATCCACCGGCCTTCAATAAGGGCTTCATAGGTACGCATGCGCACATCGGCCGGAATATCATCTGATTTGGTGGCCCCTACGAGCGGGTTCAACACAGTGCCGGTAAAGTATCCCTGGCGGGTAAGCTGTTCCGCTGCATAAACCATGGCATATTCATGGGCACGATGGAGGGCATTGCGTGTCTGGAAAGCAACAATCCTTTCCCAACCCCTTTCGCGAAAAAGATTCCGGGTTTCTTCAGGATTAAGCATATATTGACCAAAACTGGGATTTTGGGGTTGCGGGAAAGCCCATATAAGGCCTCCGAGAAGATAATCCCTCGGATCTTCATTGAAAATACGGGCGCCCGGATGGTCGTTGCGATTGGTTCCGTAAACCGTATTGTTATATTTTTCTTTATCAAATGGATAAATATCGGTTATCTCCAGGGTTCCCACAAATTCACCCTTCTCATTTTCCACCCTCACCGTTTCCCCTTTACTCAGTTTATTCGCATCTGCCTTATGAATCGGGAAACCCAGAGGAATGCTCCACGCGTATTTTTTTCCGTTCCTTTCAATTGCTTCTTCATCCAGAACCTGATGGAATTCATCGCTGTTCATGGGGCCGGTAAGCGGAGATAAAGCCCCGTCAGCCATTCTGTAAAAAACAGAAAGATCAGCATCACTGATCTTATATACATTGTAGTTTTTTGCCCTATGGGCAAGATTTTCCCTTTCCAGTTCGGGGATGATCCGGTTTATTAAACCACACCCCCCGTGAGGAGGTAAAAGACTGTTCGTCATCTGTTGTCGGTTTTTATGGTTTGACATGGAATATATGTATAATTTTACAATTTCTCTGAAAGTGCTCAAAGATACATAATTTCTCTTTAATCATACAATAAAACAGAGTTATTCTAAATAATCATGTCAAAACGGAATTTTCCAGTTCCAAAAGAGATAATTTAGAATGATAATTGTAAACATCTGAAATCAATTGTATTCAAAATAATGAAAGTTTCAACATTAAATTGTTGGAAAAAAAATATATAATTATATCTTTGTTACGCTGTTCTTAAATTAAACCGATGTTAACTAAAAGAATTAAAAATGGTGAATCAAGAAAAAGTACAGGAGATCAACAAGCTGCTTGAGGAAGCTTCTGCCCAGGAGATTGTCAATTATATCCTGGAGCAATACAAAACAGATACGGTTTTTGCCACCAGCTTAGGTGCCGAAGATCAGGTATTAACAGATATGATCGCTTCCAGGCATAAAGATGCCTACATCATCACCCTTGATACCGGAAGGTTATTTCCGGAAACCTACACCTTGATCGATAAAACCAACAAGCATTATGGCATCAAGATGGATGTTTATTTTCCCGATTATAAGCGGGTGCAGAAGATGGTGAAGGAAAGGGGCATCAACTTGTTTTACGACAGTATTGAAAACCGTAAGTTGTGCTGCCACATCCGGAAAATTGAGCCCCTGAGAAGGGCAACGGAAGGAATGAAGGTCTGGATTACCGGATTGAGGAGGGCCCAATCGGTTACCAGGACCAATCTGCAGCCCATAGAATGGGATGCGCAAAACGAGATGATCAAGGTGAATCCGCTTTATAACTGGTCCGAGAAAGATGTATGGAATTACATCAAAGGGAATGGAGTGCC
>JAGXLC010000384.1 GCA_018334875.1 Bacteroidales bacterium
AAGTGTGAGTTCAAACTCTATCATTGTGAATTAACGGAGTCCGGACCGGCATGGGTGGACAGCCGGAAAAAGTGGAAAGGGAAGTTGGATCAGCCGGCTGATCAGTTTCTGGGTGTTCTGAAAGGTCCGGATGCCCGAGAAACGGATTTTACCAGACGGGCAAAGGGAGAACTGGAGGAATTCCTCTTCAAACTGATAAAAGGAGTGCGGTTTAAGTTCTAGCAAAACAAACCATAACCTGGACAAGCCAGAACCAAACAGGATATTCGCCCAAATGCACAAGGACTGAATTATTAGCAATATGAAAAGCCATGCATGTCCAGGTTATTTATCGTACCTTATCAATCTATAAAAGCATTACTCATTTATAATAAGAAAACAAAGATATAATAATGATTTCAGCTATAAATTATTGATTTTCTGCCAAAATTTGTCAGAATGTAAATGATAAGGTACTAACAATAGATGATCAAACCATTATCATGTTGGCAACAGTTCATTCCTTCAAAAAGTTAAGTAATGGAGTAATAAACATTTCAAAACTTTCAATATGAGGCAAGTGTCCAATGTCATCCAATTCAACCAGTTCTGCATTAGGAATGGCCTTTTGTGTTTTTTTTCCAAGCTTTTTATAAAGTCCCATTGTTTTCCTGGTTTCTTCCGAAACCAATGATTTGCCTAAGGCCGTTCTATCCCTGGTGCCTATAATGAGCAGTGTTTCGGGTTTTAATTCATCAAACTCATGTACAACAGGTTGTGTAAATATCATATCGTATGCCAATGCCGAATTCCAGGCAATGGTTTCGTAATCTGAATTCAGAATCCAACCTGCCAGCAGATTCACCCATTCGTTATAGGAATCTTTCCAGTTGTTGTCGTAATAATTTTTAAGTTGATAATTTTTGATATCTTCATAGCTCTTTTCCAGCTCCGATTCATACCACCATTCAACTGGTTTATAGGGTACTTTTAACTTATAATCTTCTAAGCCAATTGGGTTTTCTAAAATTAGTTTCTCTGTTAATCCGGGAAACATCAATGCAAAGCGCGTGGCCAACATACCTCCCATAGAATGTCCTAAAACGGCTGTTTTTTCTATTTCTAAAGTGTCAAGCAACAGCCTGGTATTTTGAGCCAACTGGTGAAAACTGTATTGAAAATGGTGTGGTTTGGATGACTTTCCAAACCCGATCTGATCTGGTACAATTACTCTAAACCCTTCACGGGTCAAGGCTTTTATAGTAGTTTCCCAATATGCCCCGTTGAAATTTTTGCCATGGAGCAACATGACATTTTTACCATTGTAGTTTTCCGGCTGTACATCCATATATGCCATTGTTAAATGTTGTTTTTGTACATCCAGTTCAATGGTATTTACATTAAACGGGTAGTCGTAATTAGATAATTCAATATCCAGCCACTGTAACTGATTGGTCTGTGCATTAAGACTTTGAAATGCACTTGCGATAATTATTAATAAAAAGATGCTTTTCTTTATCATTTTTCAATATGCATTTATTATTAGCAATTCTGATTGTTACATTAATCAGATATGTTTGATTTTAACAACATTGATTTAAATTTGTTTACTTACTTGATTTTTGATTTAATAAAATGCTTAACGGATAATTTATCACAAATTCTTGAATAAGTAAATACAAATCGGTATAACTATAAAGCGAATCTGATAATCAAATGCTCTTATTATGAACATTTATCGCTGGATGACCATTCCATGGAGAAGCTTATTGCTAATTCTGATCTTATTAACAGGGTTTTCATTTTCCGGGGTTCAATCAACAAAAGCCCAGGATATTGAATACTGGACTTTTGTTGGTGCCAGTACGGAATGGAATAATATGGAGATTTTGTTTCACAATGCCAATTTCTTTTTACCCGGGGCAGGACATTTTCTCAACCATACCCAATTGATGGTAAACTTTCCATCCAAAAATAATTTCAGTCTGGGTGTGGGATACAAACAGGAATATGTGAAATTTCCTGATAGGGTTAGGGCAGAGTATAGACCCATGTTACACGGATATTATAACAACACATGGGGCTCTTTTGATTTTCTGAGCCGCAGTAGATTGGGATTGAGATTTATGGATGGCGATCTGATCAACAGGTACCGTAATAAACTACAGGTTAGCTATAACCAATTTAAGGGTTTTAGCCCTTTTTTATATACGGAACCATTTTTCAACCTGAACAAACCGGGTTATACGGCACAGCGGACCATACTCGGAGCAAGCATCCCGGTTAAGAATATAGATATCACCCTGTTGCTGGGGCATGAGACCAATAAGATAAAACCCGGGACGTGGACGGATAAATTTATGCTGGGAACTTTTCTGAGTTACAATTTTTGACTGTTGTATTTTTTATTGTATATTGGTATCATATTAAACTTTAAAATTATTGTATATGAGTGACGAAAGATTTAGTATTTTCAAACTTTACGAGGCTTCAAAGAAAACGCTTTTACAACCGAAAGCGTATTTTGCATCTATGAAGACTCAGGGTGGGTTAGGAGAACCCATCATTAAAGCATTGATGTATGGTGTGATAGCTGGTATTTTTGTTCTTCTCTGGGACATATTGAATGTAACCGGGGTTTCAACAGGCTTTTTAGGCGGAGCTACAGGTATTGCAGGCTTTTTTGGTGCCATTATTGGCGCTGTAATCGGTGTTTTCATTGTAGGAGTGATCGTGCTTATCATATCTGCCATAAGTAAAGGCAACACTGATTTTGAACCCAATGTGCGGGTTGCTGCTGCAACTATGGTGCTCGTCCCCATCAATGCATTCCTGGGATTTTTTAGTGGCATCAGCTATTCCCTTGGAGCAATCATTGGCCTGGCGGTTAGTCTTTATGGAGTGTACCTGCTTTATATTGCAGTTACAGTAACCTTACAGGGGCAAGCCCAAACGGCCAGAACCATATCTTATGTTCTTGCAGCCCTGTTGATAATATCTCAGATCGTATAAAAGAGAAGGGCTAAAGGCTGTTAAGTTTTCCACTTCTTTGCTGAACTGTTTCTTGATTTTACCGGATTCTTTCCATCTTCTTAATCAGAGCGGCCATTCATTCTTGCATGGTGTGTGCTATGCACGTAAATAAAACCCTGAGGGTGCCTCAGGGTTTTTTGGACTTTCTAACTGGTTTAAGGTTAATCTGCTTCAGTTTTGATTAGCCAACCGTCGCCGTGGTCAGCTCCGAATGATCGTGTTTGTCCAGCCAGGATGTAACCTTCATCTGCAGTCTGCAGAAAATCCAGAATACAATCGTACTTAGAACCACCAAAGAGTCTGCTCCACTGCTTATTTCCACTCTGGTCAATTTCCACAATCCAGCCATCTCTATCAGAAGTATTCTTTCTAGTCCGTCCTCCTAAAATATAGCCACTGCCAATTTGCTCAACAGAATAAAATTCATTCCATTCAGAATTGCCTGCAGCTCTCTTAGATAATCGAACCCTTCTCTCAAATGATCTCATTCCTCTCTTGAATGATCTGGCCCCTCTCTTAGATAATCTTACCGCCCTCTTAGATGATGTCACCGGTCTCTTAGATAATCTCACCCTTCTCTCAGATGATCTCATTCCTTTCTTGGATGATTTTAGCCTTTTCTTGGATAATCTTACCGCCCTCTTGAATTATCTTACCGGTTTCTTAGATAATCTTACACTTCTCTGTAAGCATCCTAGGAAATACATATTGTAATGGTGTCAGAAGGCCTTTATCTTAGCCAAAAATTTTAGGCTATGAATAAAACCAGGCAAAGAAGCAGTCAACAGATGCAAGTATTGATTGACAAGTTCAATCGGAGCAA
>JAGXLC010000385.1 GCA_018334875.1 Bacteroidales bacterium
GGAAAGGGCAAAATGGTAGAGCCGTTGGTTGTAGCACCAGAATAACCGGTCAAAAGCTTCAAAGTCTCCTTTTTTTAAGCTTTCGACGATTTTCTTTTCATTTATGGAATGTTTTTCATCCATAAGAGAATTGGGTTTTGGGTATGGGTAAAACGCATTATATAATGATGAAATGCATCAAACAATATAACGCGTCAATATTAGCAAAAGATCAGGAAAATATCAAATTTGTTTTACGAATTTTTTTAGACAAGATTTACATGATGTTTGAATAAGGCTTCTAATAAGAAACTTGGTTAGGAATTAATCCCCGCAAGTCGGGAGCAATCCTAAATCCTCATTTGGCAGAAGATTTGGTTATCATTTGTGATCATACTGGAAAGTTGGCAATGGTTAAAGGGACAACTGGCAAGGGATATGGTCTTTTGACTTTATAGACAAGCTCTATTTAGTCAATCATTTACCCTTTAATAGGATTCTGCCAAATAGTAAGCCTACTGCCTACTGCTTACTAATTTATTCATACATATCCTCCACATCCGTTTCCGCCAGTTCGATCATCAATTGGCTGATTTTTTCAGTGACCTGCTGATAGTATTGGGCTCCCTTTTCTTTAGTGGCTTTTTTGGGATAACCGATTCCCGTGTCATCCGATACTTTTGACCATTGCCTTTCTGTCCATGCCCAGCTTTCATTGAATGCCGATACCTTAAATTTTTTGGCTGTTCCGTCTCCGGCTTCGTTCAAAGGAAGAACCAACTCCGGGGTCAGATGGAGCATCAGGCTGGTCTCCATCTCATCGGCATGGTCGCCTTGTTTTTCAAATAGTTGATTTTTGTCCACCGACTGGAACCATTGACATACCCCAATAAAAATATCCGGATACTTTGTCCCCAGTTCCCGGATCATTGGCTTGAAATCGTTTCCACCATGTCCGTTAATAATGAGCAGTTTGCGAATACCGCTGTTTTGCAGATTTTGAACAATATCTTCCAATATGGCTGCCTGGGTACTGGGGTTCAGATTCATGGTCAGTTTGATGTCTTTTTGTCCTGTATTGACCCCGTAAGGTACATTGGGCAGCACAATGACCTTGGCTCCCTTCTCCCAGGCCGTTTTTGCCGATTCTGCTGCAATGGCCTCTGTTTCTGTGTTGTCCGTATTGTAAGGCAGATGATAATTGTGGGCTTCCAGGGCTCCCCAGGGAAGAACAGCCACTTCATAGTGCTGTGCCCTGACTTCTTTCCAATGGCTTTCTGCAAGAATGTAAGGTCTTGATTCGTTGCTCATAAAAAATGTGTTTCGTTTGATATTGGATTTTCTGCAAATAATATGAATTTTACTGAAATATCAAAGTGTCAGGCCCTGTTTTGGCTATTTGATCTCTTCCAGTACCTTCCTGGCTATGTCAAGAGCATCCTGGCTCAATTCATCCACGTTGGTCGTAAGGAATTGTCTGGCCATGGGTGAATTGATCCGATGAACCCGCATGGCACCCCTGTCGATATGAACCTGTTCCGTGAAACATTTTGTCTGAAATTCTCTCCATACATCCGGGAATTTTTCTCTGAATTTATCGGGATCCTGATGGTACCGGCCAGAAAGCGCCTGATAAACCTGAGAAGCCTTCTCTGGTTCTGAGGCTTTGGCACTATATGGCTTGAGTGGAGTGTTGATGCCAAAATAGAACGGAATATAAGGAGTGGTTACCGGACTGCTGAATCCTGCCCAAAGCACTGCTCCTACAGTGGAAGGCAATCCGCGGGTTAGCTGAACCATGCCGGTGTGTACTGTATTGCGGGAGGCAATAGGTGCCATAGCTTTGACAAGCGTGTCATTATTAAGCGTGTCAAAAGATGCATTAACCGGGCGGTCTCTGAGGATTGAAATAATCCGGTGCAAGTCCACTTTTTCATCGGGCCTCACAAATTGGGGATACGTCTTTTGCCCCGGTGTTATACTTAATGTAGAATCCAATAAACGCATGGCTCTCCATATTTTCAGATGGCCGGACTTTCCTTTTTTATCCGCTTCCCGGTCCTTTCGGCCAAATGCATCCGCAAAGTTAAACAGTTGTTCCTCGGGATCCCAAAGGTCGTTGTTCCTGGCAAAATCCGCCAACCCCGGCGAGGCCATAACATCCTCGTTATTCGGCTCGATGTGGCCGATTCTGTATCCATTGGCCTGGGGCCAAATAGCGTTTTCCGGTATTTTTACGGCTGCCCAGTGATGGCCTCCCCCGGATTCCATATACCAAACCTCATTCTGGTCGGCTACAGCTATCCCTTTGGCCTGAGCAATTCCGTATCTGTTATAGAATTTCCCGATGAGGCTGACACATTCTCTGGCTGTCTTGCTTCTTTCGAGTGCGATGTAAAAAATTCTTCCTGTGACACCCTCTGGCACTAAAGGATCTGCTTTCCGGGCCTTCATGTTTCTGTCCGCTTCAAGGGTTACGGTTCCCGCAATAGAAACCTGATTTTCATTGATTGCTACTGCATCTCCCTGCGCTAACCCGTTTTTTGTCTGTAAACTTAACCATGCCATCGAAATATCGTTTTGAGGTATTTCCAAACCGTTTTGGAGCCGGATGACATCAGCACTGTCATATTGACGGCGGGGATATTTTTCTATGAATGCTGCTTTATCATCTTTAAGTCCTTTGTTATGAGCTACCACAACCGAACCGTCTGCGGTTATTTTGTTACCTGCAAGCAGCAGGAATGATTCTTCTTCCGGAGTATCAACCTGGGGGAAAGTCGGAGGTCCTGCCAATACCAGGATATGTATGGCGGTAATCGTAAACAATAATTTAATGATCTTCATGGAATTCACGTTTTATGTTTCCGGTACATATAATTATTTTAAAGAATAAGCACAATAATACAAAACCGATACCGTACTAATATATTTATAACAAAAAATGTTCATTTACGTAATGGATAAATTTATATAATACAAGTATAATCAAAAATTCTGAATAATTAGAAAATCTTGCTGGTTGTTTCATTGGATCATTGTTTTAAGTTTTTTCCGAAGAGTCCAGTCTAAAAAGGGCCAAATATGATTTTCAGCTACTTTTTTGCCCCGTCCCTAAAGGGTGAAGTAGCTGAAAATCAGACTCCCTTTAGGGTTGGGGCAAAACTGATTTTCAGCGTATGAATGTATAATCACCTTTTTAGATCAGACTCTTCGAATGAAATTATCGGGTTACTCATTTTGTACCCGGTTTTGTTGAATCGATTTTTTGAATTGTATTATGCATGATATAGAACCCCATTTTTCATGGAGACTTTATTATACTGCCGAAACAGATGAACGCTCTCCGTTTTTCGGGAGAGAATACAGTGAGATCTATTTTACCCATACCATTTACAATCACTATATTCATCCACAATGGGATGATTTTGGCTCGGAAACTTTGTTTTTGAAGATCATTTATACAGACTACCAGCGGGGGTTTACGATCATTGAAATGCTGGGTGAGTGGAATGACTGCCTGTTTAACGATATCATGTTTTTGAAGCGCAATGTGCTGGAAGTGATGATGGCGAATGGAATCAAAAAATTCATCCTCATTGGGGAAAATGTGTTCAATTTTCATTCTTCGGATGATTCTTATTATGAAGAATGGTTTGACGAACTGGAAGATGGATGGATTGTCGGGTTAAATTTCCGCGGCCATGTAAGGCAGGAATTTTTCAATGGCAATCTGGATGAATATATCATGTTCGGTGGTGTTTTCGATCATTTTGATAATTGGCGGACCCTTACTCCGGTTCGGTTGTTTACCATCGTTGAGGGTCAACTCATGCACCGGCTGAATCCCTAATTT
>JAGXLC010000386.1 GCA_018334875.1 Bacteroidales bacterium
GAGAAAAGTGAAGTCACCAAAATAGGTCTGCAAGTTAAGAATCTTACTGATGCCATTCGTTCCCGACTGCGACACAATGCTTATGAGGGTGAACAGGGAGTAATTGTGATCAAGGTAAAACGCTACAGCCATGCTGCAGAAGCAGGCATTCAACCTGGGGATTTGATTACCAAGATTGAAGATCATCAAATCAGTTCAGTAAATGATTACAAGGATGTTCTGGAATCATATGACCCGGGTGAGGTGGTAATATTCTATATGCTCAGAGCAAACCAGAAATATCATGCCTTCATAAAAATACCGAAATAAAAGGATAAAATAATGAGTGTGCCAAGCAAAGCTAATATAAGCAAGCCGGACAATCCGGCACGTGTAACGGCTAACCACCGGCACGGCACTGAACTATGCGTATGAGGAGGTAACGAATCATGCGAAGCCAGAGGGAGGGCAGTTTGTCAGCCACAACGCAAGTTCACCCTGTTAGATATTTATCTGATAGAGTGAACCCTGTTTTAGATATATTATCTAAAAGGGTGAAGGTATTGAGCCCCGAAATAATCCTTGTTGCACTGGGTCAAGGGTTTCATTTCCTGGAAACCAATATTGGAACACACATAAACGGTGAGTGTGTATCTGACGTGCCGGGGTCTGAGTCCGTAGCGGGCAAACGAACTGTTTATATTGGAACTTGGGAGAACCGAAGCGTTCCGAAAGTAAGCTATCAAGGAGCTGGAAAAGCGACGAGGCGGTATGGCGTTTCGGTAGTCGGACTGACCCGGAGTAGAGGAGTAGGCAGGGTAATGCCTGTTGAGTTTCGAAGTATAGGGACACTCGAAGGGGTCAGCAGTTTAACGCAGAGAGTTGAGGTCAGTCATGCCGTACTCTGATGCTGGAATAACATGGCAGAAATTAGCTCTCATATCCGGTCATGCCCGGAGAGACCCTGACTTTCAGTTCACGAGCCTTGCTCACTTACTGAATGTTGAATATCTTCGGGATTGCTACAAAAGCCTGAACAGGAATAGGGCTGTAGGAATTGATAACGTAACAAAGGGAGAATACGGTAAGCATCTGGATGAGAATTTGGAGCGGTTAGTTTCAAGGTTAAAGCGTAAAAAGTTTAAGCCAATACCAGCGAAACGAGTTTATATTCCAAAGAGTGAGACAGAAAAGCGCCCGCTCGGGATATCCGCTCTGGAGAACAAAATAGTAGAGCGTGGGATCACATGGATACTTGAGAGTATCTATGAACAGGATTTTCTGGAATGCTCGTATGGTTTTCGTCCGGGCAAGAATGCCCATCAGGCATTGAAGGAGTTAAACGATTTAATAATGTTTCAGCCCGTTAGTCATATTGTTGAGGCAGACATAAAGGGTTTTTTTGATAACGTGTCGCATGAATATCTTATGGAATTTTTACGCATGAGAGTCAAGGACACCACATTGTTAAATTTGATAAAGAAATTCCTTAAAGCCGGCTATATTGATGACGGCATACTTGTCAAGCCGGATGCAGGGACACCGCAAGGTAGTATTCTGAGTCCGTTGCTGGCAAATATTTTCCTGCACTATGTATTGGATATATGGTTTGACAAGACAGTTAAAAGATATGTGGATGGTTATTGTGAAATTGTCAGATATGCTGACGATTTTGTCTGTGTTGTACGCTATTTAAGAGAAGCAAAGCGTATAGAACGAGGATTGCAAAACCGTTTCAATAAATACGGATTGGAAATCCACCCGACAAAAAGCCGGTACATAAGTTTTGGCCGTTTTGAACGGGAAACAGCTAAGAAACAAAACCGTCGCCCCAATACATTTGATTTTCTTGGTTTTACTCATTATTGCGACAGGTCGCGCAAAGGCAAGTTTAAAGTAGGACGCAAGACCAGCCGCAAGAAGTACTCGGCAAAATGCAAAGCGATGAATGCGTGGCTTAAGGCGATAAGGAATCAGGTTAAGACCAAGGAATGGTGGAAGACTCTGAAAGCCAAGCTGCGAGGACATTTTCAGTATTACGGAGTCAGTGAGAATTATGATGGAATTATGCGGTTCTATAAATTCACTATAAGAATGGTGCGCAAATGGTTGAACCGACGTAGTCAGAAACGGAAAATGAGCTGGGATAAGTATAACAAATATCTCAAGCATTACCCGTTACCTAAACCGAGAATAGTGCATAGCTTTTACGTGTCGCCTGTAAGGTGAGTTAGACTGAAGAGCCGGATGTGGGAAATCCACAAGTCCGGTTCTGTGAGGGGCATTGAAACTCCTCATGTTATTTTTATCATTAATTTTAGATTAGGAGTCATATTATGTCTACTCGACAATATTTATCAAAAATAGTAGCAACCGGATTATACACCGGATATTTTCCCATTGCCCCGGGCACAGTAGGGAGTGCATTAGGCCTCTTGATAATATTTATTTTCCCGGGATTTCAGGATTTATTGCTTTTAATAAGTTCGGTGTTGTTATTTTTTATAGGGGTCTGGGCCGCCACCGAAGTTGAAAAAACAGAGGGTAGAGATGCATCCATTATAAATGTTGATGAGATAGTGGGGATGTGGGTTTCCATTATTTTTCTGCCGGATGGGCTGCAGTGGTACTGGCTGATCATTGCATTTTTTGTTTTTCGAATTTTTGATATACTTAAACCTCCTCCGGTTAATGCCTCTCAGAAAATACCTCGAGGGTGGGGAGTAATGATTGATGACATATTAGCCGGGCTCTATACCAATCTTTTACTAAGAATGGTGATTTATTTTTTATATTAGGGAATATGTATGAAGGTGGAACTTATTTCCATCGGTGATGAGCTGCTTTCCGGTTTTATTGTCAATAGAAATGCAGCTTATATCGGCAAGATTTTAGATGAGGTCAATCTAACAGTTGATTACATGACCACTGTTGGTGATGAAGTTGCATCTATTGCTGCTTCTCTCAAAGCTGCCGGAGAAAGAGCATCCTTCATTATCTGTACAGGAGGATTGGGACCAACCTCGGATGATGTGACCATGCAGGGAGCAGCCCGGTACTTCAATCGAAAATTAGTTTTTCAGAAGGAGATCTTGGAATCTATTAAAGAAAAATTCAGGAAGCGAGGGAGGGTGATGGCCCCGGAAAATCGCAAGCAGGCGGAATTGCCGGAAGGTGCTGAAGTTATAGAAAACCGGATTGGATCTGCTCCGGGAGTCAGGATTAAACATGAAGAGTCTGTTTATTATTTTCTCCCCGGTGTACCTATAGAAATGCAGAATATGATGCAGCAGCACGTGCTCCCTTTTCTCAAAAGACATTATCCTCCTGGGGGTATAAAACAGAAAATCATCAGAACTACAGGAATATTTGAATCGGATATCGCCAGTAGGATCGATCATTTAAGAAGTCAGTTTCCTCAGCTGCGCATTGCCTACTTACCCCAGATAAGCGGGGTTCAAATCAAATTAAAAGTTGTTGAAACTAAAGCAGAAAAAGCCCAACAAATTTTGGAGCAGGCTGAACATCGACTCAGAGAACAATTAGACAGGTATATTTATGGAACCGGTGATGATTCCCTGGAAGAAATTGTGGCTCAGTTATTATTTCAGCAGAAGCTAACTGTAGCTGTAGCCGAGTCCTGCACCGGTGGTCTTATTTCTCACACCTTAACCAATATTCCCGGAAGTTCTGAGTATTTTAAAAGAGGGTTTATTACCTACACCAATGACTCCAAGATAGAACTTTTAGGGGTATCGGAAAAAACCATACAAGAATACGGAGCAGTCAGTGAACAAACTGCGGCAGAAATGGCAGAAGGGGTTAGGAGGACGAGCACTGCCTCCCC
>JAGXLC010000387.1 GCA_018334875.1 Bacteroidales bacterium
GTAGGTCTGAAAAAGAATTTCAATTATTTTTCCTCCAGAAATGGAGTCAACCTGCCCGTGTAACTGATATTAAGTTTGGGCATGGCCCGGGTGCAGGCAATATAAAGCATCTGTCGATTGGGCTCGGTATGGTAATTTTGCCTGTTGGTCCGGGGGACGATCAACCTGGTTAAACTCCAGCCTCTTGGCTAAATGAGCCGAGCTGATGACCACACCACCGGTAAAGGCGACACTGGATGGATTCAGAAGGTGAATATCTTCAGAAGAACGATCCAATAAAAATTGGCCAAAAACGACATTCCTTGTTTTACATTATGTGTTTTTATCCACAACAACCACTACCGCTATTCATACCTTGCAATCTAAATCCATTTGGCCCATGTTCTATTGTTACGTTTTCAAGTGTTGAAAGCAATTCTTTTTCAACGAAGAAATCTATATTTTCTAAATGAACTACTGTTTCGTTTGGATTGGGCTGAAAAGCAACCTCCATTTGAATGGCTGGGCCGCAACAGCCCTGTGAACTGAAAATATGGATACCGGCCCCCGGTTTTTCAAAACCGTCAAGGACTTTTTTTAACTCTATAGATGCTTGTTCTGATACGTTCATACCAATGAAGTTTTATGTTTATACAAGTTATCTGTGAAAATGTTTTCACTTAAGTATTTAATAGCTGTTAAACCTATGATCTCATGCTGATAAAGGGGTATTTTAAACAAAGGCTTATCCCCGAACAATTCTTTTGCATTGTGCAGGTAATGTTGCTGTAGTTTCCAGCGTTCGCGCGAAAAATCATCGGGACAATCGGTCTCATTTATGATGTTGTTCAGAAAAACGCCCTGAATGGTAATCCCTACCCTTTCTAAAATCTTCATGGCCCGTAAACCTTCGTTGAGTGGCGTAAATTCGGGATAAGCCACCAGCATAAAAGTCGTCTTATCTTTATTTTTCAACCGCTCAATCAGCTTTTGTATTTTACCATCCGAATCGCCGGGATTTAAAGCTGTTGATGATGCCGTGTTTTCCTGGTTTTTCGAATCAATCTGTTGTTGATATTCGAAAGGCAACTCCAGAAGGACTTCCAATCACTATTTGGTTCCCACGGTTCATCGAGAAGTTCTACTTCAACTTCATTTACTCCTGGCAATTCAGATACCGCGTTTTATATTTGTTGCGTTATCCATCCGCTCAATGGGCAGTCTGGCGCCGTCAAAACAAGACCAATTTTAACCTTCTCTCCGGTAATTTTAATTTCGCGGATCATATTCAAATCCACAATGTTTGCGTCAAGTTCAGGGTCAACAACCTGGCGCAAAGCTTCCCGTATTTCTTGCTCATCTACCTTACTCATATTCAATCTTTTATTTTAGCATACCACGAATGATGATATCGACTGCGGTTTCTTCATCAAGCCCACGAGCCATTAAAGTTTCCAGTCCTTTATGGTTGACTGACCCGATTGCCGCCTCGTGAGTGACCCGTGCACTCTCATCTTTTACTACCACTTTTGGAAGATTGCTGGCAGTTGCCTTTCCCCGTACAATTTCAGTACAGTCCATATGTCCCTTCGTATGGGGTGCATTCCCTTCTGCTGTTGTAAACACTTCGCTTGTGGCATCATCGCGACCGGCAATACGGGTTTTTGTTAAGCCCCTGGCCCCGTATCCGTTTAAATGTAAAGTCTCTGTAACTCCTATTTGATCATCTGCCAATCCATAAGCTTTTGTTGTTAGTTCGGCCACACCGTTTTTTCCTACCTCTACATCGTAATCAAAGGTTAATTTTCCAACTCTGCCATGGACCAAACTGAAGCCTGTAATGAAAGTACCGTTTTCTTCTACGTTGACTTTGGTTTTTGGCAGCACTTCTATTCCCCCTTCTTTCCCATGAAAGTGTGATTCGTTGTAGATCATTGTCGCACCAGGGCCCACATGAACGTTTGCGTCCATAATGTGTTTCAGTTTCATGGCGTTGGGGAAGGTGCAATGCGTTAAAAATTTCACTTCCGCCCCGGCTCCTATATCATAGTTTGCCAGAATTTGTTGTTCTCCTTCTTTTGGGAGCATCCCAAAACAAAGATGTACCGGTTTTTGTAATTTGGTTCCGGCTTCCACTTGAATATGAGCCCGCACACCATTGGGTAATTCTTCTGCTTCAAAACTAACCCCGGGTATTTCATTCGCCGAAAGCACCCGGTTTGCATTGACCACTAAAAAAGCGGCATTCGAATTTTGCAAAGGTTCAGGATTCCCACCTGCCTGCTCATACGCGTTCAGTATAGATTCAAACTCTTTAGCCCATGCGGGTTCAGTAGTTTTACTATGATATGATTCTGTGGTATTATTTTTCATAACTATATCTTCCTTTGGTCTGCTACTTCATCCCAGGGTTGATCCCCGCGTATTTCCCTATGGGGCTGGCAACGCTTACCATAATATGTACGGGTATCACCGGGATTTCCACTAAAAACAATTTTTCCCTGGCATAAAAGGGATGCTGAATCGGCTACTTGCATCATTTCATCGTGATGGGTAATTAACAGGATGGTGGTACCCTGAGCTGCCATTCGCTTAATTATGTTTGAAATATCGTTTAATGACAGGGTATCCACACCTGAATCGGGTTCATCCAGGATTGCAAGCTTAGGCCGCATGGCAAAAACAGCTGCAAGCTCAATACGCTTGCGTTCTCCACCTGACAGGGTGTGATCAACGGGTCTGTTTAAATACCATTCTGGCGACAGGCCAACTGCTTCAAGCGCTTCACGTATATGATTCTCGTCAGCCTTCTCCATGCCTAATGCCAGGTATGCGCCTGTAGTTAATCCCTCGAAACGGGCAGACTCCTGCCACGCCAGGGTAATCCCAAGCCGGGCCCGCTGAGTAATCGAACTTTTTGTGATATCCTGTCCCTCGAATTCAATTCTCCCCTTATCAGGCTCATAACCTGAGCAGCCCATTAAGGTATAGGCCAAACTCGATTTTCCCGAACCGTTCACTCCAAGCAATCCGTGGATCTTCCCCTGCCGGAGATCCATGTTGATGTTCTGTAATATGTTTTGTTCATTTTTTCGTACGTATAAATTTTTTATACGTAAAAGAGATTCATCCATATTAATACCCCCTTTATTTCACAAAATAACTAAATTTTACCAAATAAAGATTATAAAACGAAAACAACCGTTCAGTTATACCTACAATGTCCATTCTGGTATACTTTCGCATGATCATATCACTCCCGTTGCTTTTTTACCATTGTGCCTGTTGGCGAATGCTACCAGTGAGAGCATCACCGGAACCTCGACTAGTACGCCTACTACGGTAACCATTGCTGCAGGTGATTGCAATCCGAACAGTGCGATGGCCACTGCTACAGCCAGCTCAAAGAAATTGCTGGCGCCGATCATGGCTGCCGGAGCCTTCACATCGTGCCGTAGTTTCAGGAACCTACCGCCATACCAGGCAATGAAAAAGATGAAATAGCTCTGGATGACCAGCGGTACGGCTGCCAGAAGGATCAGCAGCGGCTTTTCAATGATCCTTTCTCCCTGAAAGGCAAACAACAGCACCAGGGTGGTCAGCAGGGCGATGATAGATACAGGCTTGAATCTGGGAAGAAAATTGTTTCGAAACCATTCTTCCCCCTTTTTCCATATCAGCCGCTTTTGGGTGATAACACCCGCAACCAGGGGTATGACCACGAAGATAAGAATGCTCGATAACAACGTTCCATAGGGTATGGTAACATTGGTAATGCCCAGCAGGATCCCCACAATGGGTATGTAAGCCACCAGGATGATCAGGTCGTTCAGGGAAACCTG
>JAGXLC010000388.1 GCA_018334875.1 Bacteroidales bacterium
ATAGGAAGAAAGGAGATGCAACCCGTTCTTAAAAAATTTAATGAAGTTTTTGAATAACATTCGCAACTAAATCAACCAATCACACATCTAATTAGTAAAAGTCATCTATGATTAAAATGAGGATCGGATTTGGAATAAAAGCGGTATTGGTCATACTGATATCGTTTCTGGCAGGCTGTGAGGAAGACAAAACCAACCTGGTATATGAACTGAATCCACCGGACGAGCTGGGAGAAGAAGTATACGGGGTCTACTCCAGGGTAATCGACCATCAATTCAGTAATCAGGATTATTTGGTACTGCAACAGCAAACCGATACCACAGTGCATGAGGATGCTTGTCAAGATTTATACGCGCGTGATACAACCGGCCTCGACAGCCTCACCCTTGACAATTATATCAAAAATAACGAGCATTCCTATAATCTGGGTACTGATTTTGATACGGATACACAGGTAAAACTCGTTACCCATGAAGAACTGGAATCATATGAACTCGACTCATACGAAGGCTGGGAAAGCTTCCACAAAAATTATCCCGAAACCAAAGGGGTGCTTTATTTAACCTTTCCAGGCTTCAACAGTGATTCCACCCGGACATTGCTTGAATATACCTGGCATACAGGAAAGAACCAGTCGGAATTTTACATAATGTATCTCAAAGAAGAAGAAGGGAAATGGGATATCATGGCCCACGAAACCATTGACGAGGAATAAATATACCCCCTACTTTAGTTATCCGGCCTAAATTTTTTCTTTAAAGGGTGTGGTGTGAGCCATTCCATCCGCTGCGCGACTCCAGGAATTCCGCCAAAAGCGTATATATGGCATAGACGAAAATTACGCTAAGAACCACAAACAGGGTCTGCATCACCCCGGCCGGATCCTGAATAAAGGAAAGACTCTCCACGGAAGCCCCCTGCAAATAAACCACAATACCTGACAATATCAGCAAAACCGAAGCCAGAACAACCAAAAGAGACTGGCTGCCCGCCGGTTTCAAAACTTTCTCCTTCCGCTTCTGTTCCAGTTGATGTATGACCCGGTCATTGAAATTCTCCGAAGGAACCTTCCGGACACCCAGTTGCATGATCTTCCTTGTAAGCTTGTCTTTACTGGCTTTCATTTATTTTTCCCTTTATTAAGCGTGTTTATATTGATTGATAATATCATAAAGATGCTTCCTTCCGCGATGCATCAGCACCCTGACATTGGACTTCGTAAAGCCTGTAATACCGATTATTTCATTAATGCTCTTTTCGCCGGAATAAAACAGCGACAATACCAGATGCTCATTGGGATTCAGCTTTTCCATCGCCTCATTCACCAGCTTCTGCTCCTCCTCTCGTGAAATCTTTTCGAATGCATCTTCATCCAAAGGAACGAATTTTAATGGTACGCCATTATCCCGATCCAGATGTAGGGATTCCCGGCTTTTTTCATTGAGTCGCCTTAGCGATTCATTGTAAACAATCCGGTAGAGCCAGGTGGAGAATTTTGACTCCTCCCGAAAACGCCCGATGGATGTCAACACCTTAATGAAAGCCTCCTGCACAATGTCCTCCGCATCGGTTTCATTCCCCACAAGCTTCAAGGCAATGGAAAAAGCCAGGTCCTTGTGCTGATCAAGGAGATAATTCAGTGCCTCCCGGTCTCCGTCTATGGCTTTTGACAGGTAGCTATCCATGAATCGTACTAATCTTCTTTCTCATCCATCCGTTTAAGCACCACCAGGTAATAGACGAGAAATCCTACACCTCCGACCATAAGCAATAATGAAAGATCTGCTACAACGCTATTAAAATCAATAACGCTTACCAGAAAAAGCCCCAGGCCAATCGAAATAAACAATATGGCATTTCTCAGTGTCGAAAGCTTTGAATATTTTCTGGAATCCATGCCGAGATCCACTGCTCCTTTCTCTATCATGGCCATTCTTTCTTTGTGCTTTGAAACAATGAATTTATAAATAATAATGGCTGCTGCTACAAACAGAATAATGGTAAACAATGCTGGTCCGGGTCCTGTCAATATTCCCATAATGATTAATTTTTAAGGTTCAACTTTATCCTTTAGATCGGCTTATATAAGAAATGTTACAATGCATAAGGTTAATTTTCTTGCATAAACAACTTCGCAATTAATGTTCATGTTTACTTCTCGCTCTGCCAGCCAGGAGGGAGAAGTATTTTTAGTCTTATTATTTAAATTGATTCTAAATAAACCAGTGTTATGAAAAAACATTGTGGCTTATTTGGTGAACCGAAATATTTACATTTATTTTGGTATTTCAATACTTAATTATTTAAACAAAAGATTGGATGTCTAACCTATTAAAGAATAAAAAGATACAAAAACAAACAATCTGAACAACCAATGAAAAGAAAAATCATAAATATAGATGAAAACAAATGCGACGGCTGCGGGCTGTGCGTTCCCGAATGCCACGAGGGTGCCCTGCAGATCATCGACGGCAAGGCACGTCTGGTAAGCGATCTGATGTGCGACGGCCTGGGCGCCTGCATCGGTCATTGCCCCCAGGGCGCCATCAGCATAGAAGAAAGGGAAGCCGAACCCTATGATGAGGTCGCGGTAATGAAGGAAATGGTTACCAAGGGCAAAAATACCGTAATTGCCCATCTGAACCATCTGAAGGATCACCATGAATTCGGCTACCTCAAGCAGGGAGCAAAGTATCTAAAAGAGCACCGCGGTGAGGTGGATTTTGATGTGGATGAGGTCATTGCCACGGTACATCAGGGCAACGGCAAAAAGCACCGGCATGCCCACGCAGCAGCTCATGCTGAAGAAGGAGGCTGCGGCGGAGGAGGCTGTCCGGGTAGTGCGGAAGTCGACCTGGAAGAACGGGATACCCGAGAAAACCTATCTGATGAGCCGTCAGGAACTAACCCGTCGCAGCTGGCCCACTGGCCCGTGCAGATGCATCTGATCAATCCGACTTCCCAGCAGTTTCGCAATGCCGATCTGCTACTTTCGGCTGATTGTGTGGCTTACGCCATGGGCGATTTCCACAGGCAATATATGAAAGGCAAAGCCCTTGCCATTGCCTGTCCGAAGCTGGATTCCAATAAGGAAAGCTACGTTGAAAAGCTGATTTCCATGATCAATGATGCCAAAGTAAACACCATTACCGTTATGAAGATGGAAGTGCCATGCTGTGGTGGACTGTTACAGCTAGCCCGGATGGCAGCGGAAAACGCCAGACGCAAGGTACCCATTAAATCGATTACGGTTGGAATACAGGGAGATATTCAGGAAGAACAATGGATATAAAACTAAGAAGACGCTTCATTAGTTATAGATACAAAATATATTTTACTGATAAACAATAAAAATTACAAATTAAAAAAGGAGAATCAACTATGGACATGAAAATGTTTTGCTATCAATGTCAGGAAGCTGCAAAAAATACCGGATGCACCATCAAGGGAACATGCGGAAAGTCACCGGAAGAATCGAATCTGATGGACCTTTTGATCTATGTGATCAAGGGAATTTCTATCTATTCGCAAAAAGCACGAAACAATCAGGTAGATTACGACAAGGGAAAAGTAGACAAATTCGTTTTTGATGGTTTGTTTACAACCATAACCAATACCAACTTTGACAAGAACGCCATCATTGAAGATATTCGGCAAGGTCTGGATATTAGAAACGAGCTCAGGCAAACCTTTAAAAATGCAGGTATTGAATTTAAGAATGAAGAGCTCCATGACGCCGCAACATGGCAAGGTTTCACGCCGGATGAATTTGAAAGGAAAGGAACTGCAATCGGGGTATTGGATACCGAAAACGAAGA